>NZ_JBNFXP010000034.1:0-27926 GCF_052877535.1 Vibrio sp. PNB23_22_6
GTTGGTTTTAGTGTTTAAGGCGGTATGCGGCAACTTCGGTATTGCGTTGCTCACCCCTTAACAGGGCGTTAGTTTGCTAAAGGCTAGCGATTAACTAGCCTAAGCTTGCTCTCACATCAGCAATGGTGATGAAGAGTTTATTTTCAGCGTCTTCAAATGCTTGAAAACCATAGCGTTCATAGAAGTGTTTCGCACCGTCTTTGGCATCAACGATAACAACTGGAAATGCAACGCTATCACTTGCAGCTAATAGCTTTCTGAGTGCGTCAATAAGCAGCCACTCACCAAACCCTTTTCCTTTGTATCGGTCATCGACAGCAAGGCGGGCAATCAGACCACCAGAGGTGGATGATTGGTGTTTTTTTTGTAACTTATCAGGCAATGCCTTTAAGTCAATTGGTGTCATTGTTAGCGTGTAAAAGCCGATGACATGTGAGTTGTCGCGATCATCTTCCAAAACAAACGTTCTGGTGTTGTCTTTTTTTGCTTGCTGACTCGCCATTACTTTTAAGTAATTATTGAGAGCTTCGATGCCACAGTTGAATCGGTTTCTATCGTGTTTAGCTTTATCTAGAAGTACCGTATTCATCATTGAGTTTTGCTCTCGTATCGATCAGCAGCAGCTTTTAGTTTTGAGTTCTGTGTAGCAGGGCGATCTAAAGCTTCCATGAGCAACATCGCATCTGCTTGGCTCAGTTTTAAAGCCTGTTCACGTTCGATGACTTGTTTAGCTTTTTCGATTGCAGCGCTTAGAACAAACGAGTTGATGCTAGACATGCCGGCGATCGCCGCAGCCTTAGTAAGTAAGTCTTGTGTATCGACATCAACTCTAGCGGTGATGCGAGGCAAAGTAGTAGCCATAATGTTATCTCCTGTTGTGTCAAAATGTCACACATGTATTATGGTCTTAAAGTGTGCAATAAGCAATCTCTGTGTCACTTTGGCACGCAAACTAACAAACAATTTAAGAGTGATTCGGCACGCTTGGCATTTTTACTATGCGTTAATTTTAGTGATTAAGGTGGTATGTGGTGGCATCGGTATTGCGTGCCTCACACCTTAATTGGGCGTTATGTTTTTAGAGGTAATTAATAATTGTTTGAGTGGATTTTAGATGCATTTAGCACATCTTCAGGTAAGTCTCAGTTCATATCGATAGTCGTGTCTTCATGTATCGCAATAACCGTTTTGTTGCTAAATCAGCGCTTTAACAATCAGCGTGAACGAAAGAAATTGCATGCTGAGAAGATTGAAGAGCTCTATATAACCGTGATCGAGTATTTGGATGCGTCAGATGACCTTATTACGGATATACAAAAAGGTACGTACAGGAAAGACTCGGGCTATCACGGATACAACGAATTAACATACGCTAAGCGAGAAGCTACATTAGGTAAAATTGAAATGCTTTTTGCTCTTTATTTCC
Organism: Vibrio sp. PNB23_22_6; assembly: GCF_052877535.1. NCBI lineage: Bacteria > Pseudomonadati > Pseudomonadota > Gammaproteobacteria > Vibrionales > Vibrionaceae > Vibrio > Vibrio sp. PNB23_22_6. The sequence continues at coordinate 1,427 of NZ_JBNFXP010000034.1, forward strand.
CAGAAATACCATTTAGCAAGGCTGACTATGACATAGATATACTTCCAGTATTTTGGGCTTCAGTTAGTGGAAAAATTGCTAGAGGTGAAGTATTGGGTGATGAAGTGCTTGTTGAGTCTAGGGAAAATCTCAAAAATGCCTCAAAAGCTTTAAAGTCTATGTGTAAGCAGTTGATGTATAAGAGATCAATTTAGAACAAACATAACAAACTGTTCAAGAGGGATTCGCAACGCGTGGCATTTTCACTATGCGTTGGTTTAAGTGATTAAGGTGGTATGCGGCGGCTTTGGTATTGCGTTGCTCACCCCTTAACAGGGCGTTAGTACGGGATGGGCATCAAAGGTTGTAAAATTTGGTGTTTATTGGTTTCTTTGCTCTGCTTTACAGCGGCTCAAATGTGCCTTTCACGTTCTCTCCGGTGGCACTAGATGCGCAGTGATTGCGTTGCCAACGTCGTTTACGGCTTCTAACTTTCGGTCAATTTCACTGGCGCGGTTTCTTTGTCTCGGATGGTTTCGCGGCGAAAAATCGTTTCTTTGGTGTCGTCGGGAAAGCTCGAAGTCAGTCTCCTTTGCAAATTTAAAGGTGCTGAAAATCATCGAGTTTTGCGTGTTCTTCTTCTAGCCAACTCGCGTTTTGAGTATTGGTTTAAGATTGGCAGTTGTCCGTTTAGCTTTCGCGTATTACACCATAAGTTTCGTGCTATATTTCAGTATCTTGGCGAGTGCCATAAGCTTTAAGGGCTGCGCACTAACAAGCTGCTCAAGAGGGATTCACAACGCGTGGCATTTTTACTGTGCGTTGAATTTAGTGATTAAGGCGGTATGCGGCAACATCGGTATTGCGTTGCTCACCCCTTAGCAGGGCGTTAGCTGAATAAAGAAACATAGGAGTATGGTGGTAATGGAAATATTTTTTGTTGGTTTATCTGCAATTTCAACATTAGCGGCTGCCGCTGCTGCGTGGTTTTCATATCAAGTATCTAAAGACAATTTTAAATTTCAAAAAAAGGTAACTAATAACCAAGCCACTTCCTATCAGCTTAATAACGTATTGGAGTTGCTCATTAAGCTTAAAGTTGAATTGAAAGATATTGGTTCATTGTCAGATGATGAATTTTTGATGCTTGAGCCTCAGTTGCAAGAGATAAAAAAACAAATAAATGTATTGGCGCATCTTGTTCAGCTAAGACCTGAACTGATTAAATTAAGGGACGCGAAAGATGTGGCTCACTTAGTAGACCAAGAACTTGAACTTACTATCGAAGTTATAAAGAGTGAAATCAAAGCCCTTTGGGATTAATTCAGCTAACAAACGCTTTAAGACGGATTCGCAACGCGTGGCATTGGTGGTTTGCGGAAAGTTTAGTGATTAAGGTGGTGTGCGGAGGCATCGTGTTGCGTTGCTCACCACTTAAGCGGGCGTTATAACTACCGTCCGATTTGAACTCCCTCGAATTACCTGCTTAGCTCTTTGCACGGTTCGACTCTCATGACTAGTCTAGTATTACATTAAAATCAGATACATATGAGAGTAAGTATGTTTAAGTGTCCAAATTGTAACGCGCCCATTTCTATTGGTGCCAAGTTGACAATAAGCCTGGATAAACACATAACATGTAAGAAGTGTTCACAAGAACTAAAGTCGGTCAGGTTGTTCATATATGCAGTTATTTTTATCGCCCCTTCAGTTATGTCGTTACTGGTACACTACGCTGACCTCAATTACTTGGCTGCAGCAGGGGGCACATTTGCACTTTGCTTCTTTCTATTAGCATGCCAACCATTAAGGAAAATGTAGTTATAACAAGGCGTTTAAGAGGGATTCTCAACGCTTGGCATTTTCAGTTTGATTCAGCTTTAGTGTTTACGGCACAATGAGTTAGGTTGGGTGGTGGCGTTGTTCACCCCTTAACGCGGCGTTAAGTTTCTGGAGAAGTAATGAAGTACGATGATTTAGGTGATGGTTGGTCAAAAGTAACTGTATTAGACACAGAAACATCAGATTTTTACAATCGCTATTACTATAAGCGAGTTAAAGCCAAAAGAGTTGAGATCACGACACCTAAAGCTCTGGTCTTAGCTTCATATACCTTGATTGAAAAAGATTTACGTAGTGTTGCAGTATGGCTCAATGAAATAGAGTCGATGATGAAAGCGGATGTCAAACTTGCTCAAGATCCGAAACACAGAAAGTCTGGTCATGACCGAACGAGATACAATTTAATTAAAGGGTTGTTTGTGGCAGCGTTAACTTTTTATGCGAAGTGTTTCGCTACTTGCGAAGGTCGAAAGGTCAAACTTGAAAAGAAGAATCTTGATGAAGATTTTCAAGAGAAACATCAATCTGCTATTGATATGCGGAACAACTTTGCTGCACATAGTGGGGCGGAGAAGGTAGAAAAAGTCAAAGTTGTATTAGCTTTGGATACAAAGCGAAGAAAAGGGGCTATTCCTTACTTTACTCGTGAGTTAGGGCAACCTGACACATATACGTTAGAAAATCTCGCTGAGTTTCGAGGTTTAGTTGAGCATGTGAAGTCTTTTGTTGACGAAAAAATTGATACTTTGAATAAAAAGGTACTTCAAGACGACATCATTTCGAAAGGTGGAGACTATTGGTACAAAGAAACTTAACAAACGACTATGGCGTCAATAGCTAATTTTTCGCTATGTTCTCATCCCACATGACGCCATCTCTTAACATAGAATTTAGTATCACAACCATCTTGCGAACGCAGGCTATGATGGCAACTTTTTTAGGTTTTCCAGTAGCAACAAGACGAGTATAAGTCGCTTTAAATATTGGATTACATTGCATGGCAGACATCATCGCCATATATAAAACTGTCCGTACTTGTGCACGTCCACCTTGGATTACTCGCTTGCCCTTGTAGCGCCCACTTTCTCTCGTTATTGGGGCAACGCCAATGAGAGAAGCAGCTTGCTTATTGGTGATGTAACCTAACTCAGGCACATTACTGATTATCGATGCCGCAGCGATGTTTTCGATGGCACACTGGTTTTTTGCCCGTTAACAAGGCGTTATGCGGTTTAAAAAAATAAATACGGAGAATGTAGTGATTGTATATGGAGATTTGCAGTCTGGTAACTGCTTGAAAGTAAAACTACTGTTGTCATTTCTAGAGATTGAGCATGAGTGGAAACACGTCAATATCTTGGAAAAAGAGACTCAAACACCCGAGTTTCTTACTCTAAACCCTAACGGAAAAATCCCAACCGTTGTTTTGAATAATGGGCAAGTTTTGAGTGAATCAAATGCAATATTAAGTTATTTCGCTGAAAGTACAGCATTCTTGCCTGAAACTCGGTTTGAAAAAGCAAAAGTGTTCGAGTGGCTTTTCTTTGAGCAATACTCACATGAGCCTTATATTGCTGTCGCTCGGTTCATACAAAAATATCAGGGTATGCCGGAAGAGCGAATTGATGAATATAACTCTCTTCAATCTGGAGGCAATAAAGCGCTACAGATTATGGAATCACAGTTAGGTAAGTCTTCATTCTTAGTTGGTGACTGTGTAACTATCGCAGACATCGCTTTGTATGCCTATACTCACGTCGCACATGAGGGGGGCTTTAGCCTTGATAGCTTTCCAAATATCGTAAAATGGTTAGGTAGGGTTTCATCAATGAAGGGCTATGTGGGCATGGCGTAACCAACCGCATAACAAACGCTTTAAGACGGATTCGCAACGCGGGGCATTTTTGGTTTCAATCAGCTTAAGTGTTTACGGTGCAATGGTTTAGGTTAGGTGGTAACGTTGCTCACTACTTAACGCGGCGTTAGTTTGCTGTAGGCTAGCGGTTAACTAGCCTAAGCTTGCTCTCACATCAGCAATGGTGATGAAGAGTTTATGTTCTGCGTCTTCAAATGCTTGAAAACCATAGCGTTCATAGAAGTGTTTCGCACCGTCTTTGGCGTCAACGATAACAACTGGAAATGCAACGCTATCACTAGCTGCTAATAGCTTTCTGAGTGCGTCGATAAGCTGCCACTCGCCAAAGCCTTTCCCTTTGTATCGGTCATCGACGGCAAGACGGGCAATCAGACCACCAGAGGTGGATGATTGGTGCTTTTTTTGTAACTTATCAGGAAATGCCTTTAAGTCAATTGGTGCCATTGTTAGCGTGTAAAAGCCGATGACATGTGAGTTGTCGCTATCATCTTCCAAAACAAACGTTCTGGTGTTGTCCTTCTTTGCTTGCTGACTCGCCATTACTTTTAAGTAATTATTGAGAGCATCGATGCCGCAGTTGAATCGGTTTCTATCGTGTTTAGCTTTATCTAGAAGTACCGTATTCATCATTGAGTTTTGCTCTCGTATCGATCAGCAGCAGCTTTTAGTTTTGAGTTCTGTGTTGCAGGACGGTCTAAAGCTTCCATGAGCAATATCGCATCTGCTTGGCTCAGTTTTAAAGCCTGTTCACGTTCGATGACTTGTTTAGCTTTTTCGATTGCAGCGCTTAGAACAAACGAGTTGATGCTAGACATGCCGGCGATCGCGGCAGCCTTAGTAAGTAAGTCTTGTGTATCGACATCAACTCTAGCGGTGATGCGAGGCAAAGTAGTAGCCATAATGTTATCTCCTGTTGTGTCAAAATGTCACATGTGTATTATGGTCTTAAAGTATGCAATAAGCAATCTCTGTGTCACTTTGGCACGCAAGTTAACAAACAATTTAAGAGTGATTCGGCACGCGTGGCATTTTTACTATGCGTCGGTTTTAGTGATTAAGGTTGTATGCGGAAGCATCGCTATTGCGTTGCTCACCACTTAACGCGGCGTTATGTGTATTTAGAAGAACAAGGAAAGTTTACATGAAAAATATTGCAATGGGCGTGGTCGTAAGAGATGGAAAAGTTCTTATCCAAAAGCGCTTTAGACGAGGGCAAGGGATGGTATTTGAATTCCCCGGTGGTTCTATTGGCCCTGGTGAGTCAGGTAATCAAGCAGCAGTTAGAGAGCTGTGGGAAGAAGCGGGACTGTAAGGTTTATGCGACTCGGTAGTCATCAAGCTAAAAATGATTTTGGTGGTGAAATTCATTATGTTGTTTTACGTGCGGGTAATGATACTGAACCTCAAATGATTGATGAAGTAAGGCAGCAAACTTGCTTTTGGTTTTAGCCAAGTGCTATTCCACTTGGTGATTTTTATCGAGCTGATATCGAATTTATAGAGAATCACTAAGCCAACACTTAGTATCAAGTTTGAAGTGCAACACTTTTTACAGATGCGCATGAATATACTCCGTTGGTGTTCTATACCAAAGCCTTTTGCGTGGGCGCATATTTAATTTTGTGTGCAATTTCATTGCAGAGCTTCTGTGTCACGTATGACATAGAAGTTCGTTTTGGTAAGTATTGTCGTATCAAGCCATTGATGTTTTCATTAGTGCCTCGCTCCCATAAATGGTATGGATTTGCAAAGTAAAAATGTTTTTCTAGTTGTGCATAACCATGGAATTCAGTGCCGTTATCAGCAGTTATAGTTTTAAAAGGTAAATCAGAGCGGGTCATGATTTTGCTCATTCCCACATTGAGTGATCCCGTCGTTCGGTCGTCTAATTGGCCAATAAAAGTGTAGCCAGTCATTTTGTCGTTCCCAATATGCTGATAAATGAACTCGTGGCTCATTGTTGGATAGCCTCTTACCCTTAGGTATCCGACGATTTGGTCAGGACTCCAATCCAGTCGTAGCAAGGCACCAGGCAACCTAAAGTCGATTTCGTTGTAGAGCTTGTTTCTGCGTGACCGGCTCAGTCGATTACGAGCCATTTGTTGGGGTCTCCATGCTTGATAGGAGTACCTTTAAAGTGTCTGTTGTATCGGGAATTACGTTCAATTTCTCGATAGATAGTGGCTTTGTGACGACCCAGTTATTTAGCTATTTTAGTGGTACTAATTCCTTGCTTTCTGAGTACAGAAATCATACACCTTTCGTGCTCAGTGAGGTGCGTGTATTTCATGTTTTTTACTTCTTGGCGGGAGCAAACTTCATGATTATCGCATCTCACTGTTTTTATGTTCAGAGGTGTCGCACTTCGTACTTGAATCCAAGGTCACAATTAGAGGGTTATTTGTGATTTTGCCAAGCATAAAATTCTTTTCTTTGTCTTGAGGTAAGCGTTTTCAGCCTTCAAGGACAGTTCATCTTCAATTATGATATTTTCATAATTAGAAGGTTTTTTGCTAACGAATCCATTTTTTATATTTTCCGAGGAATCCCCATGTTTTCTTTTTCCAGACAGTTCAAAAAGTTTATATTCTGAATTAAGAGTTGGTTTTAAATTAAACCAATGAGAGATTTTATTTAATGTATAATCAGTGTTATTTATTATAGTCTCGGAATCTAGGTAGTATACATCTTTCATTTTGGCGTATTTAACAGCTATGTTTTCTATTTCGCTTAGTCTTTCTATGTAATATTTAGTTGCAAGGTCCACTCTCGCAAAATCGTGACTTGGATTGACTCTTTGGTAGAGTTTTACGATGCTTTTTATAGCCATATCTGGTCTTCTTAACATAAAGAAAAGAGACACATTATCTTGTTGAAAAATAGATTCTTTTATATGGTGTTCATTGTGCAGAATTTTGTCAAAATAGTAATCCGTTACAGGTTCTGCTGGGTTTTCACGAGAGAACTTTATCTTTTTTCTAATCAAGCTTTTCCAGCTGTAGTAACCAATATGGTGCTCATAATATCCTGATATATTATGATGGCTGCCAAAAATGTGCCCTAGTAAAGTAGTATTTGCTCGCATATGGCTTATAAGAATGATGTGTTTTTTCGGTAACAAAAGTGCTGGTTTTTTAATAGCTTCGACTAACATGTTAATTCCTTTTAAATGTTACGTATAGACTGTTCTGAAGTAGGGTTTTTGACTTTATATATTAAAGTTAAACCACTTAAATACAAAGAGAATAGAAACCATTTTAAGCTAAATCGAACACCTAACGCTTGTCTTGAAAACGATGCACTTTTTTCATAATCTTTGTTTCTATATAACTCTTCCGTCAATTTTTTTAAAATATACATTTTATTTCTAATGCAAACATCCCTTACATTAGATGTTTTTGAAAAGATTAATCCTTTGTTATACATTCTAAGTTGGTAAATAAATCTTTCTATATCAGATGATACGGTAGAAACATTATCTTTTTTCTTAGCGTTTGGAATGTTGTGTCTAGCTATGAACCTTGGACTGAATAATATTATTCCTTGTGCTAAGTCTATCGTTCTCAAGTAAAGATCTCTATCTTCTTCGTAACGAATATCCTCGTCCATACCACCTATTTTTTCAAAAAATTCTTTACGGATGATTGAACAATTAAGATGAGAAAATCCATTGCTTTTAGTTAAATGGGTCACATCTAAAACCGTATTTCCAAGGTTGTCTTGCTTAGTATCCTCGAACCGAGAAATTAAATCTTCAAGCCATATACATTTGCTGCTTTCCTGGCCATTTGGATCGTATGCTTTCTGATTTGTGTAATAAGCATCAACGATTTCAGTATGAGATATAATTGATTCATGTGCAGTACTTAAATGCTCATTATCAATCCAAAGATCATCATCGTCTAGAAAACATAAGTAGTGACCGTTGGATACTTGTGCACCATAATTACGTGAGTAACTTGAACCATGGCCTTTAGGTCTGTGTATGAGATTGTAAAACCTGACGTTAGCTTGGCAGCCTGATTCTATCTCTTTGTACATTTTCATCGATTTGTCATCACTACCGTCATTGACAATAATGATTTCTATATTATCGAATGTTTGGTTGATCGCAGATTCAAGAGCACGTTTGAACAAAATCGGTCGATTTCTTGTAGGTATAATGACAGAGAAAAAAGGGACTTGTGATGTACTATTATCCATAAAATTACTCTTCCCAATCGAATTAGCGAGTACACAGAACTCACAGAGTGAACATTTAAGTACATCGGCATCACCTAGAACGGGGCCTAACACTCAGCTAGTTCATGTTAAAATTCTACATTTAACTATAACACCAGATCTTTGAAAAGATAGTAAGAATAGTTTTTACTATTAACACCATAGCCGATCTATACATCACCAATTTATCAATAGTAATAATGTACCTATCTCTCGATATTGCTTCATATGACAAGACATGTCTATCGTAAACCATGGATTAAGCATAGATTAGTGATTTAGTCTAAAGTGTAGTGTGGCAACTCTAAAATTAGCAACGTTTTGAGAAACTCAGTTAACAAGGATATTGGCTGTGGAAAATTGGCTAGGGACAGTGGGCTACTCTTTGTCAGGAGTCGCGTATCTATTTTCGTTTCTTTTGTTGATCTTTACACAAACAACGTCACAGCAACGAACTTTGCTTGCAGCTACATTTGCGGTTGGAGGAGTGTGGTCAGCGGGCTTTGCGGTGCAAAGCTACTATGGAAACTTTGCGCTCTACGTGTTTAGCCTAGAAACATTGAGAAACGCAATGTGGATAGCCATACTGGTCAATATATTAGATCGTGATGCACAATTCTTCCGTTTGGTTGCAGGCAGTAAGCTTAGAGTGTGCATTTCGACGTTGTTAGTTTTGTGTTTAATCATAGAAACAGGCCTTGGAGGGGGCACGGGAAGATACGAGGTATTCCTCATCCTTCACCTCGGTCAAGCGATTTTAATTCTTTGCTTGATCGAGCAACTCTATCGTCGCACAGCAAAGGTTCATCGCTGGAAGGTTAAGCCGCTATGTTTAGGTCTTGGTTTAATCTATACCTATGATCTCGCCTTTTTTTCCGATGCTTTGCTTATCCAACGGATTGACGAGAGCTTTTTATATGGTCGTGGCTGGGTTTCTTTAATTGCTATTCCATTCATTCTTCTTACTGTAAGACGATTCCAACAGTGGTCTATTCGAATTTATGTATCAAGAGATATTCTTTTTCATAGTACGTTGTTAATAGTATCAGGGGGATACTTATTAGTGATGGCGCTTACTGGCTACTTGATCAAATATTTGGGGTATAGCTGGAGTAACATTGCTCAGTATGTCTTCCTGGCACTTAGCTGTTCAGTTTTGGTTAGTCTGTTCTTATCTGAATCATTGAGAAGCCAACTAAAAGTTTTCATTGTTAAACATTTTTATGAAAACAAATATGATTACCGTGAAGAGTGGATGAAATTTTCCGCAACGTTAGAAAGCGATAGTTCCACACCTTATCACGTTGCGCTGACTTCAATGATGAAACCTTTTAACTGTGAACAAGGACTTTTGTATGAAGTTAAGAATGACAGGCTAATTCAACGTGCTGAAAATAATGCTGTCTCACTTTATTATCAAGAGAACTTGGCTAATTTGTCGAGGCAAGCAATTGAACACGATTGGATAGTTGATATCGATGAGGCTAAGAGTAAACCAACTTCCATGCCATTTGAGTTCAATCATGAAGATATCGAGAATGTGGGTGATATAAAATATATTGTTCCTGTTTCTGGATCGGGAAACTTAAAATTTGTTTTCTTAATATCAAAAATCAATAGCACTAGTAAACTTGATTTTGAGGACAGAGATTTGATGAAGGTTATAGGTACACAACTTTCAGTCTTTATCAATCTACATGTCACGAGCACACAACTGGCGGAAAATGAACAATTTATTGCATTCAATCAAATGTCAACATTTCTCATTCATGATTTAAAAAATGTATTGGCTCAACTTGAATTACTTTCTAAGAATGCGATAAAGCACAAAGACAACCCTGAATTCATTGACGATGCGTTTGTGACTATTGACTCTGCGGCGTCACGCTTAAACAAAGTGTTATCACACCTAAGAAAACATCGAGTCCAAGATAGCGGAATAGAAAAAACCAACTTGTGCGAAATTGTCTTGCAAGCTTGCACTGAAAGAAAGAACGCATCACCTTCACCCATTTGCGACATACGACCTGATGAGAAGGTATTTATAGAAGCAGATAAAGAACGGATGAAGAATGTGTTCTCTCACCTAATACAAAATTCACAAGATGCAACTCAGCCAGATGGATGTGTAACAGTTTCGAGAATTAATAAGAAAGGATTCTTTGCTGTCAGTATTGAAGATGATGGTATTGGTATGTCTGAAGAGTTCGTTACCAAGCGGTTGTTTAAGCCTTTTGATACAACTAAAGGCAACGCCGGTATGGGTATTGGGGCGTATGATGCAAAAAAATTTGTTGAGCAGTTAAATGGGTACATTGAAGTCAGCTCGGTTGAGGGGGTCGGGTCAAGATTTGATGTATATATTCCAACCGACTAATAAAACTCTACTATAATCAGAATAATAGTCATGGTGTATAAAAGTGAAAGTTGTGCCAGAGGAAGGTGTGATGGAAAAGCTACTCGTCGTAGAAGATGATATTGGTATTCAAAAGCAGTTAAAATGGACACTAGATAACTATGATGTTGTATTTGCCAATGATAGGTCGTTGGCGATCTCATCCCTTCGACGATTTACACCTAGGGTGGTCACATTAGATTTGGGTTTGCCTCCGGATGAAGAAAACGCGAGCGAAGGGCTTGCTACTTTACAAGAAATTTTGTCGTTGAACCCGAGCTGTAAAGTCATTGTAATCACAGGAAACGATGACAACCAGAATGCACTTAAGGCAATCAAGTTAGGTGCCCATGACTTCTATCAAAAGCCAATTAACGATGAAGAACTGACCGTCATCATTAATCGAGCTTTTCTGGTTTCAACGTTAGAATCAGAGAATGCCAAGCTTGATGCTGTCGATTGTAGCGATACACCTATCATTGGCTCCAGCCCTAAGATGATGAAAGTTAAATCCATGATTGACAAAGTCGCTCCAACTGAATTGACAACGTTATTGTTAGGTGAAAGTGGAACAGGTAAGGATCTCATCGCACGAGAAATTCATCGTAAAAGCAGCCGAAGTGATAAGCCATTTGTTGCAATAAATTGTGCATCGATACCTGAAACCTTATTAGAAAGTGAACTTTTTGGTTATGAAAAAGGAGCGTTTACAGGAGCGCAGAAAACAACACCGGGTAAAATAGAATGTGCCGACGGTGGGACGTTATTCCTGGATGAAATTGGCGATATGCCCTATTCATTGCAAGCCAAACTGTTACGCTTTTTGCAAGATAAGATTATTGAACGAGTTGGCGGAAGAAATCAAATATCTGTCGATATCAAGATTGTATGTGCCACGCATCAAAATCTAAGAGAAATGGTGTTAGAAAAGACTTTTAGAGAAGATTTATTCTATCGTATTAGCGAAATTATTATCGATATTCCGCCATTAAGAGAGCGCAACGAAGATGTACTTACTATCAGCAGAACTCTATTAAACCAATCTGCTGACATGTTATCAAAGAACTTGAATGGATTTAGCGATGAAGCCATGAATGCGATCCTATCTTATCATTGGCCAGGTAACATTCGAGAATTACAGAATAAAATTAAGTCAGCAGCATTAATGAGTGAGTCTAAACTACTATCTGCCGAAGATTTGGGGCTAAATTCAAATCAATCGACAATAGAATTCAATCTCAAGGTCACCCGTGATAAAGCAGAAAGAGAAGCCGTATCAAAAGCATTGACCTATTGTGATGGGAATTTATCAAATACAGCGAAGTACTTAGGAATCACTAGGCCGACTCTTTATCAACTTTTAGATAAATACGCATTGAAGAATTCTTAGTTGTTCTTAATTGGCAAGAAAAAATTTAATTCTTTAGTCTATTTTTTAGAGCTGGACTTATTAGGGTTATAAAGTGAACGTTACCATCATTAAATCAAAAATTACCGAATCAGCTAAAGAAAATGTAATATTGTTTTTTTTTATTATCCCTTTAGCTACAGCTTTTTTCTTGCTGATAAATGTATATCTTCTTAGTATCGGATTTTATGATGATATCAATACAGTATTTGATTTTGACCAAGCTTGGTTTATCGAAACACTCGGCTATTCATCTTACGATTGGAAGATAAAGGCCGCACACGAATCTCCTCCATTACTAATAAAGCACCCATTTCTTTACTTGTATCGTTTGCCTTGTGAAATATTTCAGTTTTTCGGGATAAGTCCTGAAATAAGCGTTATATTCGTGTGCATTATATTCCATATTGGATTGATTATTGTCGCTTACTTTATATTTTTTGAAATACTTCAATGTGCATTTAAAGCTTCATTAATGACATTATTCATGTTGTGTAGTTCTACTTTTCTCGTCAATGGTATTGTTCTGGATTCGTATGTTCTTGCTGGGTTCTGGATCTCATGTTGTTATTATCTATACGTAAAAAGTTACAATAAACCTGGCTTAGAAGTCACATGGTTAAAAATTTTTGTGTATGCGATGGCAATAGGAACCACTACCTATCTATTGTTACTCATACTACTGCTTGAAGCTAGCTTGCTGACAACGAAAAAAAACAGTCTAAACAATAAGGATTTATATAAGTATCTGGTTAGCGGGGTTGCTCGCTTCCTACTTTTATTTGGCACACTTTTTTTCATCTGCTATTACCAAAGTATTATCGAGATACTTTCTAATCCTGTAGAAGTCATAAAACGGACTCTCTGGTCCGTTGTCCGACCTAGCGAGAAACAAGGTTTGCTATCAATTATGACTACGTTCTTGGTACATACTTTTGTTGCACCTTTTCATCATGTTGTAGAAATTGGTCCTGACAAGTTGATGGCTGATTTTCGTACTGGTCAATTTAGCTTTATTGGTTACATAGGGTTAAGCGCTTTGTTGTTATATATACGCGCTTTCATACACCGAGACTCTTTACTTTTTATCGCTGCAGTTTGGTTGGTTATCACTATGCTTTTTCATGTTGAATATCAGGATCGTGGCAGCTTATTCTTGTATACAGGGCACACGATGTTAGCTTCTTCGATCATTATCGCATTTGGATTCAAGGGGTTACCATTAAAAAAGGCAGGCCTTTTAGCTGGGCTTCTGATTATCAGCATCGCATATAATAACCTAAATGCTATTTTTTATGCGATCCAAAGTGTATATCTGGTATGAGAAAATATTAATAGTAATTGCCTTCATAAGGGATGTTATTATCAAGGTGACGCTGTAACGCAGTAGTGTGTGAGATCGGCAATCATATTACCTAGAGGACTGTTCCGATGCGTCTTTCATTGGGGAAAGTTTCCTCAGTACTTGCAAAGCGAACTGCCACACCACAAAATCACAGCCGTTGAAATACCAGGCAATGGATATTTGCCTTGAGCAAAGTCGCCAACTTCTATTGATGAAATGGCAGAGAACGTGCGCAATCAATGTACCAAAAATTCTAAAATTGATGTCGTTACCATCTCCATGAAGGAATGATAGCCCAAAATGGGCAGAAATGTATCGCGTGGAGATTGGCAGCCTAGTACGTATTAATACCGCTCCGAAAGTTTTTGTTCATTTTACCATCGATTGCCACCAAGAAATTATTATGTCCTTGTTCTCTCGACCACGCAGTCGTAAATCTCTAATACATGACGAGCTCCAAAAAAATTTCGTTATAAAGCTAGCAAAGCGATAGTTGAAATGTGGCATAAATCTTTGTTGATAAATAGCTACGATGATCAAGGTATTGCAATGATAATCCACTTTGGCTTTGTAAATCGTTGACGATACTTACTCCCTTACTTTGAGTTATACATGATAGCTCAACCAGGCATTGCTCTGTCTTATAACAATTTTAGTTTCACCTTCTTCCATAGGTTCAACTTGGTAAGATTTCACTAGTTACAGCGTCACTTTAGTGAGTCAAGTTTATTTTCTTATGATGGCAGAATACTGTTTTTCCGTTCTACATGAATTCAAATTAATTTCTACTTATGTAAATGTATATTTTCAAAAGTAGCTTACAGGAACTAGCGATTTTGTTAGTATTCAACTAGGATAAATTTCAGTTGGAAACTTAACAGTGTATAAGGCAAGTATGGTCAACAAACGAAATGAGGATTGTGAACCAATGATTACGACAACATCGCTTGCAAAGTACCAAGAGAACGAAAACGCAGTTTTAGTAGCTGGTCATCAAACTAGAAATCCTGCTATTTCGTATTTACAAAGTTTGCCGAGTCGTAAAAGCCGACGCACCGTTGCATCATGTCTCAACTCATCGGTTCGACATTTTGGAGGTAAAGATATTCAAAATTGGGGATGGCACGAACTCAGTAATGTCCACTTGAGATTTATCGTTGATAAGCTTTTAGAACTGGGTCGTGCACCAAGGACTATAAATCTTTACTTAGCCGCATTAAAGGGCGTTGCTAACGAAGCTTTCATGATGAAACTTATTTCTTCAGACACCCTAGCTCTGATCAGAATGGTTAAATCAGTTAAAGGTCATCGTATACCCAAAGGCCGCTCTTTAGACAACGATGAAATAGATAAGATATTTCATCACCTCGATCAAAAAGTAGACGTAATAGCCATACGTGACGCAGCGATAATCAGTTTAATGTTAGGTGCAGGATTAAGAAGAAGCGAAGTTGTTGCGCTTGATTTCGCACATCTGTCATTTCGAGATATGTCATTGATCGTACATGGAAAAGGAAATAAACAAAGGCGAGTTTACCTACCGGCTCAAAGTTGGGAGCGGATAATGCAATGGATTGAAAAAGTGAGAGGTGAGTACCTCGGACCTTTGTTTACCCGTATCAGACGTCACAATGACGTGACACAAAACCGGCTGTCCGATCAGGCGATATACTATGTTTTACAGCGCCGCCGTGAGCTAGCAATGATACAAGATGCGTTCGCTCCCCATGATTTACGCCGAACTTTTGCCTCCAGTATGCTGGAATGTGGTGAGGATCTAGGTACATTAAAAGACGCCTTAGGGCATGCAAGTATTACTACAACGCAGCAGTATGACCATCGCCACTTGGAGCGATTAAAAGATGCGAGGGTACGATTAAATACACGCTTTAAACTATAGGAGAAATTTTTAAAGTGCAGTGATACGCTCCGTATTAATTTGCATTTGTGATTCTTTTTTTAGAGTAGATAAACAAATAATCATAGCAAGAAGTACATAAAACAGTTCAAAATATGCCATCGATACAGCTGCTCCTGACACACAATAAGCCGTCAACGAAACTTTTATCATTCGTGCTAATTTAGACTGCCAATGACCTTTAAAGTATTTTTCAATTGATGATAGCTTCAAAAAGGCCAAAATGATGATCATCAAAAACAAAAATAGACCAACGAAGCCGTGATCTCCTAGCACTTGAAAATAGATACTGTGTGCCGCCCAACCTTTATCACCCGGAGGCGCAGATCGAATAAAACTTAATTTGTCAAAATCATACGCTAAATCTCGCCAAATATGGCCATATTGAGGTGCTCGGAATCCACCTCCAATAAGTGGCCTCTCTAACGCCATAAGGGTGTGTATTTTCCAAGAAACGAGTCGAGTAGCGAAAGATCCGTCGCTTTCAGCAGTTTGAATGGTTTCCATACGTTCAAACCATTTGTCTGGGAGTAGATCTATAGCAATGAAACTTAATGCGGCAAATCCAACAGTCGCAAGTAATTTTTTTTCAGATTTGACCCAAAAATATGCACCAACAATTAACAGGCCAATAAAGCCACCACGGGATTTTGTACCTAAAACAGCCAGAACACATACAAATATAAGCCCTATGAGACCTATTCTTAGCCACTTTTCCGGTGTATAAGAAATTAAATAAATAAGCAATGGTATCGCCATAAGAATAGCTAATGCCATATGGTTGTTATCGCCTAAAATATGACCATAAGCTCCGTGAACCTGGTGAAAGCCACCAGATTTTATGAACTTCAAACCTTCAACAAGTGCAAAAAAACCAATCGATAGAGCAATGATCCATATCAATAGGTTGAAGTGATTGATATTTCTAACTGTTAAATAAATAAATATAAACAGCAGAATAACTTTGAAAAAGTTATCCCATATAATCCATGAAACAGATGGTGGTATCAAAGTCATACTTGTTGTTATTGTCGTATGTAAGAAAAATATCAAAACTAAAAAAAACAGAGAGTCGAAATGAACACTTGGCTTTTGTTTGTAAAAGGCGTAAGCGATAATCGCACTTCCAGCAAATATTACGTTGTATCTGATAGCTTCAGCGAATCCGTATAGCCAGTATATGGGAACAAATATTCCTGACCACAACCAAATGGATACAGCAATAAAAGGCTTTCTAAATGAAATGAATAAGATTATGGCAAAAAATATTATAAATACTAAGTCCCTCATCAGTCTTCATCATCCTCAATTTTGTTCGCTCTAATACAGACGAAGACCACCATAACTAAGCAGCATGCAAATAAAAAGCTTTCCATACTAATTCGCTACCGTTTTATAGATAATATTGTATGCATCTACCATCTTGTCTTGACTATAATCAGAAACAATTCTTTGTCTTGCTTTATTAGACATAGCATGGAGACGTTCTCTATCATTAAATAGGTCAATCATCTTCAGATAGTATGTATGTTTTTCATTGTTTTCCAAGCTTAGCCCTGTTTGTTCATTCAGGATTACTTCTTTAATTCCACCAACGGATGTCACAAGGTGAGGTAGTCCCATTGCCATAGATTCGAGAAGTGTCATCGGTATACCCTCAGCTATGGATGACATAACAAATACATCAAACATTCCATAATAATCTCTGACGTTTGTTTTTGAACCAGTAAATATCACTTTTCCTTTCAAACTTTCATTTTGTAAAGCTTGCTTTTCGAGTTTATCTTTATCAGGCCCACTACCAACGATAACAAGTAAGCAGTTGTCTTTGAAACTATTACTTGCTGAGCATGCCTGATAAAATTGTTCTATTAGAAAACATTGGTTTTTTATTGGATGTAGCCTAGATACATGACCAAATACAAATTTATCTTTATAAATACCTTTATTGGTTTTACTTGCAAAGCTAGGGTTATAATATTTAGTATCGATCCCGTTCCTAATTAGATTCAACTTTTTAACTGGTAGACGGACATCATTTAACATCCAATTATGTAGGTCTAAGGAAACAGAAACGAAATGATTGATGAATGGACTCATTAACCGTCTCAATATCTGGTACTTTTTTATACTTCCATGAATGTCATATGAGTCTCTTCCATGCTCAGCATGAATTCTAAGTGGGACGCTAGCTATACACGCTAGCCATTGATATTCGATCGTAGATAAATTGTAACTATGCAGTATATCTGGTCTGATTTTTTTGATGAGATTAAACAACTTTAGATGTATTGAAAAATCATGACCTTTTGTCTTGTGTAGTGAGTAAAAGTTTGCGTGTTCTTCCACTTCATTAGCAAATGCACCAACTTCCGTCAGCGCAATAATACTGTGCCTATATTGTTCTTGATCTAGTGTTTTAATGCAGTCCGCGATCACTCGTTCCAAACCGCCGATATCGAAACTATAGACCAGATGACATACATGAATTCTTTCTTCCTTAACCATACAATCATTCTGTCTTTAATACATTCCATTGCCTAATGGTAACTCTAGGACTAGATTCGAAAATTTGCAAAATCATTGGTTATGGTCTTTAACTACATATGTTGGACGTAAATATGCTGTATGACTTATTGGAAAAGGACTTTAATATGTTGGTAAGAGCACGTTCTCCCCTACGGTTAGGGATTGCCGGTGGCGGTACTGATATTTCTCCTTATTGCGATACATTCGGTGGGTGCGTATTAAACGCGACGATAGATATGTACGCCAATTGTACCATTGAGCTCAAGGAGCACCATGACGGTATCACCTTTATCGCGCAAGATATCGAACAGAAATTTCATTCCCCATTAACGAATGAGCTACCGTTGAGTGGTGAACTACTATTGCACAAAGCAATCTACAATCGCATTGTTCGTGAATTTAACAACAATGAACCTTTACCGGTAAAAGTCTATACATACTCTGATGCTCCTCCTGGTAGTGGGCTTGGCTCATCCTCAACAATGGTTGTGACGATAATTAGTGCTTATCAGCAATTATTAAATTTACCGCTTGGAGAGTATGACGTAGCCAGGCTTGCTTATGAAATTGAGCGTAAGGATTGTCAGCTATCTGGTGGTCGTCAAGACCAATATGCGACAACCTTTGGTGGTTTTAACTTTATGGAGTTTTATGACAACGAGCGTGTCATCGTTAATCCTTTGCGCATCAGACAAAGCATATTGAATGAACTTGAAAGCCAAATTATTTTGTTCTTTACTGGTGTTTCGCGCTCTTCGGCTCGAATTATTGATGATCAGGTAAAGACAACCAATTCTGAAGATAAAAAGCCTCTTCAAGCGATGCATGAAGTAAAACATTTAGCATACTCAATGAAAGAGTGCCTGCTCAAATCCAATATTGATGGTATGGCTGATCTTCTGAAGGATGCATGGAATGCGAAGAAATCAACATCGTCCGCTATTTCGACTCAACAAATAGAGTTAATTGAGGATAAAGTGCTTAGCGCTGGTGCAAAATCCATTAAAATATCTGGAGCCGGGGGCGGGGGATTCATGATGCTCTTTGTCGACCCTATTCGACGATTAGATGTAGAAAGAGCATTGAATGAATTAGATGGGCATATACAGCCCTTCCGTTTCACCCAGCAAGGAACACAATCATGGACAGTCTAGAGTTTATACAGCAACACATTGCTGAATCCATTGAAACTAAGCAGGCGCTACTTTCATGCCTTTCGATAAATGAAAACATTGTTCAAGCGGCGAAAACCTGTTTGGCCGCCTATCAAAATGGACAAAAAATTCTGGTGGCTGGCAATGGAGGGAGCGCAGCTGATGCTCAACACATTGCCGCAGAGTTTGTGAGCCGTTTTGAGTTTGATCGGCCCGGTTTGCCAGCTCTTGCCCTAACGACTGACACTTCCATATTAACTGCAATAGGCAATGACTACGGTTTCGAAAAGTTGTTTTCACGTCAGATTGAAGCCAATGGCATGGCTGGTGACATATTTATAGGCATCAGTACATCCGGCAATTCTCCAAATATATTGGCTGCATTTGAATCCGCGAAACAGAATGGATTAACGACAATTGGCTTGGCGGGAGTTGGAGGAAAGATTCAAGATGCATGTGATATCTGTATAAGCGTTCCATCCTCACATACGCCACGAATACAAGAAAGCCATATTCTCATTGGTCATATAATTTGTGCTTACGTAGAAGAGGAACTTTTCCGTGCAAAGTATGGATAGCATTACCGCGATAATCCTCTGTGGCGGGTTGGGGACGAGGTTGCGCTCAATAAGCGGTCAGTTACCTAAGCCGATGGTCAGTGTCGCTGACCGCCCATTTCTGGAGTATATACTTGATTACCTGATAGGGCAGGGTGTGACAAAGGTCATATTAGCTGTGTCTTACCAAAAAGAGGTCATTATTGAGCACTTTGGTTGTAAATATAATAGTCTAGATATCACTTATTCTGTTGAGTCTTCTCCTCTTGGTACCGGTGGAGCAATCAAACAAGCTATGGGGCATTTATCCCAGCCTACTGAGCAGCTCGCGCTGATTATTAATGGCGACACCTTGGTTGAGTATGACCTGACTGACATGTACGCCAAATGTACAGTCAATAACGCTGACCTTGTTATGTCATTAATAAGCATTGATGACACAAGCCGTTATGGACGGGTAAAGGTGTCCGATGAAAAAATAACGGACTTTGAAGAAAAGAGGAACGGTCATTCTGGATTGATTAATGCCGGTGTCTATTTGTTTCATTCTCATCTGCGTAATGAACTCCCGGAACAATCCACATTTTCTTTTGAAAACGAGTTTTTGGATAGCGTTATCCATACTCACAATGTTCTGCCTTCTATTTCTGATGGTTATTTTATCGATATTGGCGTTCCAGAGGACTACCAAAAGGCCAAGTTGGACTTTGCTAAACTTCAACATGAAATGTCAAAATCATAAGCATAGGAATATACTATGACAGATACTGCATTTGTTTATTTAACAAACAAACCTGCTAATACAAAAAAAAACATTAAAAGATATAAAGAGCAAATAGATAAACTCAACAATGTAGATTTTTATATTGCAGGTTTTTCTAGTAGCGAAAAGTTTAGACAGGATGATTTTATTGGTATTGTGCAGTATGTTTTTTCGGAAGACGATGCACTATCGCTACATTATAAAGGAAAAGAAAGGCTAAATAGGCATGGGCGACTTATATTTATACCAGGAAACGTAGACTATATCCATCTTTTATTTTACA
Source organism: Vibrio sp. PNB23_22_6 (assembly GCF_052877535.1). Lineage (NCBI taxonomy): Bacteria > Pseudomonadati > Pseudomonadota > Gammaproteobacteria > Vibrionales > Vibrionaceae > Vibrio > Vibrio sp. PNB23_22_6. Next base: position 21,697 of record NZ_JBNFXP010000034.1, read on the forward strand.
AACTGCATAATAATTATCAACACTATTACTTTGTAGAAGATGATGTTGTATATAATGGAAATATTTCTGATGTTATAGAAGACTTATCGCCTAATCATTCAGACCTTCTATGCACGCATGTAACAGATCATTATAAAAATTGGACATACAACCACTTATTTAACGCCAAAAAATATTGTGCATCCATTCCAAGCAGAACATGCTTTTTACCATTCGTCAGGATTACAGCACGTGGATTAGAAGCTATCAATGACGGTTATAAAAATGGTGTTTCAGGGCACCCTGAAATGACCTGGCCATTTCTTCTCGATTTATCTGGATGTACCATAACAGACATTGGTGGTAGCGGAAGTTATGTTTCCGAAGAATTTAGAAATAAATACTATAAAGGTTACACTAAGTTGGGACTTCAAAAAGGAACATTCAGGAGCAACCCTGCATACATTCGGGAAGGAGGTGTAACAAATTGCTTATACCATCCAGTAAAACCGTTTATTCCAGCAATTAGAACCAAATTTCGACGTCTAAAGTCAATTATTAATTATTATTTATCACAGGTAGAGTCAAAATTTAACCAGCACTAATTTTCACTTCTTCAGTATCAATTAGATCCGCCAGTTAAGAGTTGTCCTGAATAGGGCATCATTAGGACATTGTCAACCTTGCCTTAAAGTGGAACGTATAAATTTAAATTTGCAATTTACGAGTTTTGGACTTTAACTACATATGAGGTAATTCAATTCTTTGATTTTCTTAGAGGATATCGAAATAATTAATTGGATATCAAAGATTTTTGCTAAAATGTGGATGTTTATATAGGCGAAACATTAAACGGTTAGTTTAAGATACAACATGTCTATTACATAGACTAAATCCATTGATGAACAAAGGAAGTAAAATGAAACGCATAGTTGACAGTTTTATAAAAAGACACCACATGATTAAGTTTAATAAAGTGCTGTCAAATGTAATTGATACTCCCCCTATCTATAGCATCAATACTGCAGATGTCCTTCTAGTATCCCAAGTACATCATGCCGCAGTAAAGATGTCATTGATTGCTATCAAATCTTTTGTCCAGAAATTCGGTCAGTGCAAAATTGAACTGATTGATGATGGGAGTTTAACGAAAGATGACGTTTGTTTATTGCGGGAACATATAAAAAATGTGTCAGTAATCGACATCAACGAAATCGACACCTTCGGCTGTCCTCGAGGGGGAACATGGGAAAGACTTTGCTATTTATTAACAAGAACTGAGCATTACTATGTAATTCAACTTGACAGTGACACTGTCACCATTGGTGCTTTGCCAGAGATCCGAGAAATAGTGAATAATAACCATGGCTTTACTATTGGTGGCCCAATGTTTCCTGATCCTGTTCCAATTGACTACATGGCTCAATTGGCAAGGAATTGGAATAATAACCATGTACAAGCCAAAGCGGAAATGAATCTAACTGAGCTTAAGGTGATGAAAGCTAGCCATTACTTAAGAGGGTGCTCTGCATTTACAGGTTTTCCCAAGGGGGCTAACTTACTGACATTACTTCCGGAAGTATCTGAAATTATGGAAGAAAAATTAGGAAAAGAAACATGGTCTGAATGGGGGACTGAGCAATTTTCCAGTAACGTGATGCAGTCACTGTGTGGAAACAGTCAAGTACTGAAATGGCCAAAATATCACAATCATGGTTTTCCTGACTATGAAACTAAACAATCAGGGTTAGCTGGGTATTTAGGCAAAGTTTCTTTAATTCACTTTATAGGCCCTACTAGATTCTCTTGCAGTCTCTATACAGAAACCGTTAAGCACACGATACAAAATTTAAGGTAAATGTTATAGATTAAATTTTATACGGTTATACAAATCACAGTTTAGATATCAAAGTGGGTACGTTATGGACAACAATGAATGTTATCCGATGTTTGTAGACTTGGATGGCACCTACACCAAAACTGATTTGCTATTTGAGAGTTTTATAGTCGCTTTCAAAAAAAATCCGCTCATCGCTTTTTACTGCTTTGCTTGGTTACTCAAAGGTAAGTCCTATATCAAGTATCAACTTTCTAAGCGTGCAGAGCTTGATTTGAAAGCTCTCCCCTTAAACCAGGAACTGAACTCTTTTCTACAAGAAGAGAAAAGTAAAGGAAGAAAGATATACCTTGCCACTGCGTCAAATGAAAAGTACGCGAAAGAAATTGTGAGCCAACATGAAATTTTTGATGATTGTATTAGCAGCAGCCAAAACGAAAATTTAAAAGGAAAAACCAAACTTAAGAAGATAGAAAACATAAGCAAAAAGTTCTCTTATGCGGGCAATGATGCGATAGATTTTGAAATATTTGAACATGCAGAGCAAAGTGTATTGGTCAATCCTACTTATCAAGCAAAAAGGAAAGCGCTGCAATTTCGAGTTGACAAAACGTTTGATGTTCAACAACCAAGTGTGCGTGTTTGGTTTAAACAACTGAGGACCTATCAATGGTTGAAGAACCTACTTATTTTCGTTCCACTGGTCGTTTCTGGTGCATTCGAAGATCTCAATAATATCACCACCGCCATCTATGCATTTTTCGCATTTAGTTTCTTAGCATCAGCAACTTATATTCTCAACGACCTTCTGGACATTGAATCAGACAGAGCGCATCGGATAAAGAAACACCGTCCTTTAGCTGCAGGAGTGATCAGTATCAAAAGCGGTGTTATTGTAGGCATAGCATTCCTTCTTATTGCAACTGTCATTTCAATTTTGATTGGTTATCAGTTTGCTCTTGTTTTGCTTTCCTACTTGATTTTAACCGTTTTGTATTCATTTAAGGTTAAACAATATGTAGGTATGGACGTTGTGACACTTGCCCTGCTTTACACGATCAGAATACTTGCTGGTGCTGCAGCCATAAATGTCGTTGCTTCTTTCTGGTTGTTAGCATTTTCGATATTCATTTTTCTTAGTTTAGCGTTAGTTAAACGATGCTCTGAAATTCAAACTATGGAAGTAGGTGGCAAAAAAAACGTAAAAGGCCGAGATTATTCACCTAAAGACTATTCTTTATTGATCAGCTTTGGTGCCTCTTCTGCGTTATTGTCAGTTCTTATGTTTTGCTTCTATATCAATAACAATGCACTTACAGACCAGTACCAGCAACCGGATATACTCTGGTTGATTGTGCCGGCTCTATGCTATTGGTTAATGAGAATGTGGATAAAAACCCACCGAGGAGAAATGCACCATGACCCCATAGTGTTCTCGCTGAAAGATAGGGGTAGCTTAATCACTATAGGTTTCTGTGGGTTGGTATCAATAGCGGCGCAAGTACTATGAATGTTATCTCTATTATATTAATTTTATTTAGCGTTTCTTTATCTGTCTTAGCTCAGATTTTATTGAAACAGGGGATGTCAAATCCAACGGTTCATGATTCTTTCAGCCTTGGAGTCTTTTCGGGTGTTATAACTGTTTTAACGAATATTTTTGTTCTGGGAGGCCTATTGTCCTATGTCTCCAGTGCGGCTATTTGGCTAGGTGTATTAGCAAAAGTAGATGTAAGCAAAGCGTATCCTTTCGTTGGGTTAGGCTTTATCGGAACAATGCTGTTTGCGTATTGGTTTTTAAATGAACCCTTAACGATAAATAAAACAATAGGAACACTGTTGATACTTGTCGGTGTATTTTTAATCTCAAAATAATATGTGTATGATACGTTGTATTAACACTGAGGGTGTCTAACTATTGCTATAGATTGAATAATATCCGTCGACAATAGAACATAATACCGACGTCCAACCTCTTTGAACTACAGCTAAAGACGTACCAGCCGCCTGATACTGAGCTATAGTTTAGATGTGATCAAACGAATAATTATTTCGAATGTAGAAAATTCAACTATAGTGTGTGCAAAACCGTTCGGTTTTCTCATTAGTACTAGGGGGTATATAGGTGCCCACGATATCGTACCCATGAAGTTTTCTGTTAGGGACACCAATTTCATTCACGCAGTTTTATAGATGATATCGAGGTGTAGGTGATCAACGTTTTAAACATTGCTATTATCAGTTCGTTGCTACTCAGCTTTAATGCCACTGCAACATTGATTTTCATAGAACACACAGACGAAAGCCAAAGTGCCTTCTGGCAACATGTGCACTTAAATAGCGATTATCTACAGTCGCCACAAAAAGAAAACGGGGCAGTCAAAACTCAAAGCTATTTTGCTAACCAAGTCAATCTCGACTCTCCGACCCAGCGTAAACGAAATAGATCAACAGCAGAGCTCGATACTGTAATAGGACCTAGCAGCAATAATAGCGACCTATACACACCTGATCTAGGAGAGCTCGAACTTCCAATTAACACTGACATCGTTAAAAAATGGTTTCTTGATTCTGGTAGCCAAACAAATCTACTTAGTGAATGGAAGAAATATGTAGATGATAAAGTTTATGAAAACCAAACCTATGGCGTATCAACTTCATCCCAGGACTATAACGCTTTCTATCATGATTCTTTTTTGGATTGGCAAATTATAAATGACTCTGGTCTGCTGACGTGGGCCAAAGTGTTTGTTGCTGTTATATTAGTATTACTTGGCTTCGTTACTTACATTCGTAATCAACCATCAGATCGGATACGCTCAAGAAGGTAAGAACAACACAACAAACCGCATTATCACAAAGCGCGTGGTTTACTCTTAATGGGTGGAAATTAAATCTGTCAATAATCTTGCGCCATCAACAGATGGATGATGATCATCAAAGTACAACGCTTTACCATCCCTAACTGCAAAACAGTCTTTATCATCACAAAATGCATCCGTCGGGTCTATGAAAATCACATTGTCGGGATAACTCGCGTTCTTAAAGTGATTAAGAATGACTTCATTTCTCTTGTAATAAAAAGTCAAAGTAGTTCCGAACACTTCATTGAAACCAAGATTACTCAACCATACTTTTGAGAGTAACAGCCCTATTGGTTTCTTTATCTCCGGAATAGGCAAATAAACATAGATATTCTTTTTGCTTTTTGACAACTCCATAATTGCACGATCGACTGATTCCAATATCTCTTGGAAATTGTCATACAACGGTCCAACATTAGGATAACTAGACAGATGATCGCCTAGCAAAGCAACAGAGTATCGGTGATTAAACACAACGTTTTGAATTCTGCTTTCATTAAGTATGTTCTTAACTGACTCGTTATACCATTTAGCACATTTTGAAAACCCATTCCCCTGCCCATAGGAAGGAAAACAACCAGAGAAGCTAAAGTGCTTAACACCACGTCCTGATTCTTTTAACTTTTCAGCTAAAGCATATGCAATTTCAACAGTGTGACTATCTCCTAATATCGCCCACTGAACATCGTTCTCAAAATACTCACAAGAATCCTCAGGTCGTTGGTATTCTCCTATGTGACACTTGTCTCTGTAAGGACTTGGATTGGCCATCGCCATAAGTGACTTAAACTCCATTGGTAGTCGATTGACATATCCTTTTTCGATAACCACCATAGAGGCTAAAACAGATACCCCTGCAACCATAGCCAAAGCTTTAACTTTCAGAATATCACGCCACGTTAAGTACCCAGAAAATCTATAACTTTCGATAAACTTAAAGCTTACAAACCCAAAAACTAAAGACAATATAATTCCATATAGAGACCAATTTCCAATATCAAAATAATAGCCAAACACCAAAATAGGCCAATGCCATAAGTAAATAGAATATGACCACTTACCTAAACACTGAAAAGCAAAGTTATTGGTCACAACGCTAGATTGCCGATTGGCAAGAACCATTAGGTAAGTGCCAAAGACAGGTAATAGTGAAAAATAACCAGGCCAAGGTACATCGCTCGATACAAAAAAGTATGAAACCAAAATCAAGGCTAAACCAATGCCTTCAATCAGCTTCTTTTTCTTTTCAGAACTAAGGCTCCAAGGGTAAAGAAAAGCAATCCCCCCCATCATCATTTCCCATGCCCGAGTAGGAAGAAGGTAATAAGCTGCATTGGGCCACTTCATCGTTGCAGCTGCACTAAGTACAAAACCTAACACAACACCAATGATGATTAACCTCTTTAAGTTCTCAAGAGAGATATATCGCTTTAGTGCTATAAGAACTATTGGATAAAGAATATAGAACTGCCATTTGAATAGCCACCGACTTGATAGACACCTTTTAGTTAGACAAAATGACTAATAGAGAGGTGCTTATGAGCAGCAAA
>NZ_JBNFXP010000035.1:0-26437 GCF_052877535.1 Vibrio sp. PNB23_22_6
TCATGCGTTCTCCGTTTGTTTCAGTGTAAACGGAAAACCTCTAATTGCGAGCGACCAGTTTTTCGGGGAGGGTTACACACTGAAACGCTTTTGCTCCAAAGTTTTCAACGTTGATTGATTTGAACTTGAACAAACCAAAAACTAATGTATAGCCTTTGCTAAACAAAGCAGTCCAAAACACGACTCATTGCTGTTACCACACAGCTAAAAAATCAGTATCAAAATCACTAACTTTAGTTAAGATAGAGTCAATGCCACAATTCATATAAGCATGCTTTACGTGCTGTTAATTAGTTTTTATTTAAAATACGGGGTGCATCATGGGTACAGTTATAGGTATGTTGGTCTTGGCGTTCATCGCGTACTTGGTAAAGAAAAATACGGGGCTGCACTTACATCAGTGGTTTTCTAAGAAGTATCAAGAATATCTAGACACGAAGAGAAAGAACAAAAAATCAGCATGACTCACGATGAGATGTGTTACTTCCATTCGTCATGCCCAGAACTTTCTCAGTGGCACATCGTAAATCAGAATTGTCCATGAAATGAGTCAGTGATTCTTCCGCTCAACTCAGTCACTAGAATATCTACGCAAACAAAAAGGGGCTACGTGAGCCCCTTTCTATATTTGGATAAAAAGCCGTTAACTCAAGCTTTCTGTTATCACTGGTTTGGTATTACGTCTTGCAATCCAATACGCCACTCCTCCCCAAAGCAGTGTTAGACCCCATAGCCCCGTCCAATATTGCGCCACTTGTTGCCACGTTGCGCCCATTTGGTTGAGTGCTAAAAAGCCTTTAATTGCCCATGTACTTGGGCTTAAGTCTGCAAACCAAAGTAGGGGGGCCGGAATCGATTCAACCGGCCAAATAAAGCCCGCTAAAAAGACTAATGGCAACGAGCTAACAAGTACGACAACAGAGACCAGTTCGCGTCGTGGTAGTAAATAACCGAGCCATAATCCCAAGCCACAGCATCCGAGTAAAAATGGCAGTAACATGGTGAGCAATTCGCTCGGGTTTGCAACGCGGTTGACGCTTAAGCGCTCAAAACTAAAACCAAAGTAATACGCGCTAAGTAGGTAGTAGATTGCAACAAAAACTAAGGTTCTGGCGAGCAATAAAGCGCCAGTTGACGCTTGTGACCAATAACCACGCCCATGGCGTTGCGTACCCGTTTGCAAACCCACCGCCATGATCAGAGTCTGCTGTAGTATCAGTACGAATACCGCTGGCACGACATACTCGATGTATCCCATGGTTGGGTTAAAGGTCGGTTTCATGTTGATCTTGAATGCAGAATAATCGTGGCTTGCCATATTTAGCGGCACACCGTCGATGAGCATTTTACTTACTTTGACCTCTGCACCTAACGCGCCACCAGCTTGTGCTAATCCTTCAACCACTGTGCCGTAAACCAAGAAGTAAGAGGCATCAGCGGCGTAAGCCAGAGTTGGACTCTTACCTAACATTAAGTCTTTATAGAAGTTCTCAGGGATCACCAAGAAGCCAGTGATTTCACGATTGAAAAATGCGCGTTTTGCATCAGCAATAGTATGTAAACGGGCAACAATATTGACTTGTGGGGTTGCATCCACCATGCGCTCCAGCTTTAAGCTCGTTTGGCTTCCATCTAAGTTAACAGCCGCAATAGGTTGCTCGCGCGGGATTTGCTGTGCGTAGGGCAGTGGATACAAAAATGAATAAAACACCACGCCACCAAATACAGTAAGCACGACAACTGGGTTGGTTAAGACAGAGCGCAGTTCCGTTTTAATCAATTGCCAAAAACTCATACAGTCTCCTGTGGATCGTTGTTGCTTGCCATGCTGTCTTTAATCGCAGCATCACGATGCTTGAGCACAAGTACGACGGTTAGCATTAGGGGAATAATATAACCAATCATTGGCCACAAAGAGCTGAGAGATTGCGCCGCAGTTGCGCCATAGTTAGTTTGTTCAACCTGCACTTCGATATAGTGAGTGATAGGTAGTAACCCACGCCATGCCAGCGCCAATGGATTCATGTCAGCGACTGGGAAGGTAACTCCCATAAAAGCAAAACTTGGGGCAGTAAACGCGCCAGCAAAACTCATTGCACGTGCAGGATCCATCGGTAAGAAGAAGAACATTGCGCCCATAATGATACAAGCGATAACGGTAACGAATTGCGCAATGAATAGGACGGTAAAGCTGCCTTCCATCGGCCAATCGAGCAGGACATAAAACCAATAAAGGAAGAGGGCTCCTTGCAGCATAAATAGGGGAATATATTGACTGAGAATTCTAGTCAATTTCCTAATGGGTTTATCACCTAAAAAAGCGAAACTGTTTTTTTGATGGCCATAGAGTCGAAAATGCGCAGCAAGTATCAATATGGTGCTAACCACCACACTAATTTGCCAAATGGCCGGAACGATAGCGGTAACCAAAAACTGAGCATAGTTAGTGTTGCGGTTAAACAGGGCCGTGATCTGAGTCGAAATTGGCACCGCCTGGCCTGTAGCTGCGAGCATCGTTGTGTTGCCTTTTGCTAGATCACCCATCGCCTCTAATTGCGCATCAAAGTAGCCGAGAGATTGCGCCACCGCCGAATTGACCAGCTTTGCAACCAGAATATATTGGCTGTTGAAGAACACGGATATCTGCGGTTGGCGATGCTGAAGAATGTCCTGATCTAAATTATGAGGGAGTACTACATACGCGTAGATGTCACCTTCAATCATGGCGGTCTTTGCTTCTAAAGCACTATTGTACTGAAAATTTATCGACAAAGTTGGTGATGCATCCAAGGTCTGCATCATTTTGCGTGAGAGTTGGGAATGTTGTAAATCTACCATGCCAATGGGTAGATCTCTTGCAATGCCAATAGAGAAAACACCCCAAATGGTGACGGCTAATAAGACAGGAAGCCAAGTCAGACACGAAAATAACCATTTATCGCGCCGTAGGATCTGTCGTTGGGAGATAGGAATCGTCATAGAGTTAAACCAATGCCATTAAAGTTCAACCACAACGCTCATACCCACACGCAGCCCAGACTCTTCTTGGGTTGGTCGGGCTTCCACTTCAAAAGTACGAAGATCAAACCCTTTAGATGCATCAGTGGCGCGCCATGTTGCGAAATCACCCATCACAGCAACATGAGTAACTTTGAACTCCACTTCTCTATCTAGCGCAGGCAGGTAAGCATTAAAGGTCGTTCCTTTGGTGAAGTGATTCAGAAGATCTTCCCGAACGTTCAAGGTTGCCCAAGAGTCCTGAATATCGATAACGGTGACCACAGGGAAGCCTTGTGGAGCGAGTTCACCGCTTTGCAATAACACTTGTGATACTTCACCATCAAACCAGCTAAAGATTTTGGTGTCTTTCACATAAGCCTCAACTTCTGCTACGGCACCAGCTGCCATTTTAACTTTTTCAGCAGCGGCAACTTTAGTTTCGGTACGCGTTCCCTCTTTTGTCATCTGGTACATTTGCTTAGCGGCACTTTCGGTGTATTTTGCCGCTTGCCATTGAGTGAAAGCTTCATCACGTTTTTGTTCTGCTATGACGCCATCATTGTACAAATTTTCCACACGTCGGTACGTTTTGTTCATCAAACTTGCTGCAGCTTTTGCTTTTAACCATTGATCTTTTGCTGCTTGGATTTGTTGTTCACGTGCGCCTTTTTCAGCTTCTAATGCCAATGCGCCCGCCGCTTTTTCTTCGGCTTTAGCTTGCTCTAGTTTAGCCTCTATCTCGGGATTGTGCAGAGTGAAAATAAGCTGACCTTTTTCTACATCATCGCCTTTACGTACGAGGACATCATCAATACGCCCCGGTACTTTTGACGAAATCGTGTACTGTTGAGCTTCGATCAAACCTTGTAGGCGAACTGGTTCTGGTTGGTATGCGTGGTAAAATTGATAGCCAACCCAAGAAGCGATACCGAGAGCGCAAAGAGAAAGTAGAGTGGGTTTTAAAAATTTTGCTACCATGAACTATTTGACCTTCTTATCTGTTGAGGTTGATGAATGTGCAGTGCTTTGGTATTGATTAAAACTATTCATTTCATTGCTAAGCGCTAATAGTTTGGTTAACGACATTAAATAGTGAAAACGTGCTGTTGATTGTTGAGTTTTGATACTCGCGACAAAGAGTTGAGCGTCAACAACTTCGAGCGAAGTGGCAAGACCTTGTATGAAGGATTTTTGTCTAAGGCGTAAATTTTCGTTGGCGAGTCGTATACTGGACTCCAAGCCTTCCACTTCATCAATGGCTTGTTGAGCTTGGAGATAGGTTTTTTGTACCAACAAAGAAAGGTCCTGTTTCGCCTGTGATTTTAGTGCGTTCACTTGCCTGATCATGCTCTGCGCGGCTTTAACTTGTTCACTACGACCCGATGATTCAATCAGTTGTATATTCACCCCTACGCCCACTAGCCAATCTGGCTTCATTTGGCTCGCGAGGGAATCATCTTCATACAAGTTGTAATCACCAAATAGGAAAACCTCTGGATAATATTTGCCCTTTTCTGCTTTGAGCAAGCTAGATGCCTGCTTGTGCTTCGCGTCGAGTAAATCTAAACCAGGGTAGGTAAGTAGTGTTTGATCAATAAATGCGTTAAGAGGAGGAAGTTGTTTATTTATAAACAAAGCCTCAGAAGGTTCAACCAAGCCAACTTGCTCTAAAATCTTACCCAACGCTGATTGAGCGATGACCAAATCGCTGTTTGCTTTGCGAGTGTCGACTTTTGCTTTGTCGAGGGATGCTTCAGCTTGAAGGCGCTCAACTCGCGAGATTTGACCTTGCTCTTCCAATTTTAGTGCGAAGTCGCGGTGCTTTTCTAAGTCTTTCTCAACGGCTTGACGTGTCGTTAGCACTTCTTTGGCGAGCACCACTGAGAAATAGTATTTTGCAAGATCTTCGAAGCGCGCCTGCTGCTCCATCGCTAGTTGGCTTTTCGCCTCATCGGTTTTACCTTGTGCCGCTGATTGAGCTGCATCAATACGGCCTCCGGTAAAAATTGGCCAGATTGCCCGGATAGAAGAAGAAAAAATATCACGCTCAGTGATGGTTGAGGTGGTATTTGCTAGCGTATTGAACACAGGCTCAACTATCGGTAGAAACTCCGGTGGAACGCTAATTTTTTGCCCAGTACTGTCGAATATCTGTTGGCCTGACAGGGTGACATCGTTATCCAAGTGAGTGTAACTAGCACTAAGACTTACCTGAGGAAGATTCAAGTTATCTGTCGCATTTTGCTGATACTCGTAATTTTCTACGTTGGCACGCTTTGCTTTTATAGAGTAGTTGTTTTCTAACAATAACTGCCATGCATCACTGAATGTAATTGGAGCTGCTTGGCAGGCAAAGGAAATAGAACTACTAAGAAGACTTAAAATCCAAAACTTTCCATATTGTGTCATAGTCATCCCTTCGTTTAGAGTAATAACTCTAATATAAGGTAATAAATAGTAAGTGTTAAGTAGTTAATTTGGAATTAATAGGGATTGGGTTGCGCCCTCTTTCTAGTGTAGAGGGCAAATGAGCAAATGGGCAAATAGGTCAGTTAGGGGCTATTTTATTGAAGGGCAATAAAACTCAGCTCTCCACTCGAGTTGACGAGAGCCACGAATCGTATTCAGTAAGTCTTTACCACTCATTTGAGGAAAGGAAAGCAGCACTTTAAGGTCGTATGGGCTAACTTCGCTTTTTTCATAAGCTCTGACGTGGGTAAACGTTGAATACATATTTTCTGACAGCATAGCCTTATTAAGGCAAATTCCAAATGTATCTCGTTCCATGCTTTGATATTCCTTTGTAACTATAAGTGCATCTTTGTTTATAGCTATACAGCAGCAGTTGGTAGTTAAGCGTTTGTCATAAAAAAAGGTATTATTGCTATTATGTCATTTTTTGAATTACCTAGTGAATGTGTTGAGCATTAAATAGGCTTCCTATTTAGCTGCTTTTTATTCGAAGCTCTGAATGACGCCTTTGACTAAAAATTATACGACCTAACCCCCCGAAATGCCTAAAAATTCGCTAATTTTGACGTGACAAAGATCAAGGTACAGGTGGCAAATGATGTATCGAGTTAAATAGTTAATACGACCATTTGGCTAGCGCTATGATTGGGATTTGATGTTTCACGGCGTTTATATCTAAGTTATTCTCGCTGAATCCAGCATCTTGAGGTTACTTGGGTATATATATTGACCATAAAGCACAGCGTTTGATTCGTTTGTTCACAGATTTATCATTTGATGTAAGCCACTGTGTAAACTCAGTGTTAATTTAGCGATAAATAGGGAAGTATTCAGAGATTAAGGGAAAGAGCAATGAGTTGGAGTACGATCAGCTTTCGCAAGCGCATGCTTATTATTATGACGCTCTCGGGCTTGATCGAGCTTCTTATCCTGGTTGCGGCAGGTTTTACTTACCTCAAGTATGACCAAGAACAGGAAATGGGCGAGAAAGCACTTGGAGTGGCTCGTTTCCTTTCTACCTCTCATATTGTTCGAGAGATGATCGAATCGCAAAACGCGGACCCATACCAACAGAGATTTCGGGATATGGCGGATGCGATAGGCGCTGCATTTATCGTTATTGGTGATAAAAATGGCGTTCGATTGATTCACCCGATAGACAAACGCGTAGGCAAGCCAATGAAAGGTGGCGACAACCAACAAGCGCTGGTGGAGGGGCTTTCGTACATTTCAACTGCTCAAGGTTCATTGGGGTACTCTGTACGTGGTAAAGCGGCGATTTTTGACGCGCAAGGTAACATCATTGGTGTGGTATCGGTTGGTTATCTGTTAGAGCGACTGCAAGATCGTATTGAACCATTTTTTGCTTTCCTTATTTTAATGGCATTAGTCGTGGTTGCTGCCAATGCGATTGTTTCTAATTATGCCTCGCATAAATTCCAACGAGCGATCTTAGGATTTGAACCAGAAGAAATTGGTCGTTTGTATGGTGAGCTCGATGTCACGATGTGCACCATCAAAGAGGGCGTACTGAGCATTGATGCGCAAGGTGTGTTGCGTTCTATTAACCGCAGCGCTTGTCAGATTTTGGGTATTGATAGAGACGTTGCGCTGAATAAGCCTTTGACTGATACACTCCGTGACAGTGACTTGTATACGGTGCTGGAAACGGGACAAGAAGATCATGATATCGAGATCTTCCTTAATCACAAGCTCTTGATTGCTAACCGTTCACCGATCTACGTAGATGGAAAAATCGTGGGTGCCGTATCGAGTTTTCGTCTGCGCGATGAGATCAACGAACTCACCGAGCAGTTGTCGCAAACCAAAGAGTATGCGGACTTACTTCGCTCACAGACACACGAACACAGAAATAAGCTCAACACCATTAGTGGATTGATTCAAATGGGTGAACTTGAGTCGGTGCAACAGCTGATTGGCCAAGAAACGGCGCACTATCAAGCGATGATCGAATTCTTACGTGACACGATTAAAGATCCGCTACTTGCGGGCTTGTTGTTAGGCAAAATTGAACGCGCTCGCGAATTAGGGTTGCAGTTGGTGGTCGAAGAGGGCAGCCGCTTAGAGTCATTACCATTGTGGCTGAACTCAGAAGATTTAGTGACCATTCTTGGCAACCTCGTCGATAACGCATTTGACGCTACGATGACTGCGATTCAAACTGAGTCATCGATCAGCAAGGATCGGAGAATCATTGAAGTATCAGTGAGCGATTATGGAAATGAAGTTATTTTGGAAGTGCTCGATCAAGGTTGTGGTTTACCAGAAGATATTGAACCGCAAGAGCTGCTGAAAAAAGGCGTGTCAACTAAGTCGCGTCAGAACAGAGGTGTTGGATTACACCTTGTGAATCAACTGACTATACGTTATCACGGCTACGTTGAGATGCTACCAAATACAGAGCATGGAACGAGAATTACCGTATATTTGCCAAAGGAAGAACAAATATGAATATGGCAACGCGAGTCATGATCATCGAAGATGATATTGCGATTGCAGAGCTACACCATAAATTCCTGAGTCAGCTTTCAGGCCTAGACGTGGTGGGCATAGCAACAACGCGAATGGAAGCAGAGTTGCAGCTAGAAGTGTTAAAGCCTGATTTATTATTGATGGACGTCTACCTCCCTGATGGAACGGGGCTTGAAATCTTAAATACGTTGCGTGCAAACAAGCAAACCTGTGATGTTATTTTGATCACGGCCGCTAGAGATGTGGCAACATTGCAACAGGCAATGCGAGGTGGGGTGGTCGATTATTTGCTAAAGCCGGTGATGTTCCCGAGACTGGAAGCCACGCTGCAAAAGTACGTCTCCCAACGACAGCAATTAGATGTGGCAGAAAGAGTAGATCAGAACTTGGTCGACAAAATGCTGCAATCAAGTATTGCAACGGACACTACGTCTCAGCGCTTACCAAAAGGCATTGATGGTGTAACGTTAGATAAGATTAGCACTTTGTTTGCGGGAGATGAAATGTTTACCGCAGATGAAGCCGGTGAGCAGATTGGTGCAAGTCGCACAACGGCGAGACGTTATTTGGAATACTTAATTAGCTCTGGTGAGTTAGAAGCGGACCTAAACTATGGCACTGTTGGGCGGCCCGAGCGTTGCTATAGGAAGGTGATGCGGTAACGGGTATCTTTAAGGTGAAAGAAAAGCGGAGGTTCAAATGGGCCTCTGCTTTGTCTTTCCTACCTTGATTTGTGAATGATTTACAAGTGGTCATTGAGTTCTCGACTAATTTTAGTTAGGCGCCGTTCTCAGTCAAAACAAAGTAGGGCTATTTTTCTCTATTAGTGTGCATGGGTGATGTGATGGATTGTCATTATCGTACAATAAACCGTCACCTTAGCGCTTTTGCGCAATTTTTGCCATATTGAGAAAGTTGGATGTTGCTTATGATTCAATTACTTATATTATTTTATGGAAATTATTTAATCGTTTGCACTAGCAAGTGTTGATGTAAATCAAATAGTCGTAGACAATACGTCCCCGTGTCGGAAATCTCCTCCACAGAGTGCAAGGTTGTACTCTAGAGACATAAGTGTCCGAAGTCACCAGAAAATGCTGAAATCCAAGCTATGTTTAAGGCTCTCAGCAGTGACAGTTATTTCGGTCTATAGGCTTTATCTATCAACGAAATAGGTAAGACCAATTTTCTATTTTGAGGTGCCATTGATAGGGTTGGCTCAATCCTTTTAGCCGTATCCAGGCACACTATAAGTACCTCGTTTTTAAGGGAAAGATGATGGTAATACCAGAAAACAGCAGCATCGTTATTTTTGGTGCTTCAGGTGACCTTACATACCGTAAGTTAATTCCTGCTCTATACCACCTCTATGCGAACAAACAGCTTCCAGATAATTTTGCCATTCTAGGCGTTAGTCGTACTGAATACAGCGACGATTCTTACCGAGAAAAGCTGAAGAAATCGCTGCAGGACATGGAGAAAACGGAGCCAGAAACGCTTAATGCATTTATCAATCACCTGCATTACCAAGCAATCAATACTTCTGACACACCAGATTACAGCAAGTTGGTGACTCGTTTAGACCAACTGGCAGACGAATACCAATTCGAACAACGTAATACACTTTTCTACCTTGCGACGCCTCCAAGCCTATACAGCGTGATCCCTGCAAGCCTAGCAGCACACAGTCTGAATAACGAGGAAGATGGTTGGAAACGTCTGATTATCGAGAAACCATTCGGTTACGATCTTGAATCAGCGCGCATTCTAGACAAAGAAATCCACGAACACTTTCAAGAGCATCAGATCTACCGTATTGACCACTACCTAGGCAAAGAAACGGTTCAAAACCTTCTTGTACTTCGCTTCTCTAACGCGATGTTTGAACCGCTATGGAACCGTAACTTCATTGATTACGTGGAAATCACAGGCGCAGAATTCTTAGGCGTAGAGGAGCGTGGCGGTTACTACGACGGTTCAGGCGCGGTACGTGACATGTTCCAAAACCACTTGTTACAAGTACTCGCAATGGTAGGCATGGAGCCACCAGCTCAGATCAACGCTGACTCCATGCGTGATGAAGTGGTGAAAGTGCTTCAATGTCTTAAACCACTGGATGAAGACGCGCTACGCAATGACCTTGTTCTGGGTCAATACACCGCTTCTGAAGTTCGTGGTCAACACCTACCGGGTTACCGTGAAGAAAACGGCGTAGCAGACGATTCTCGTACCGAGACTTACATTGGTTTGAAAGCTTACATCAATAACTGGCGTTGGAATGGCGTGCCTTTCTACGTACGAACAGGTAAGCGTCTTCCTACTCGAGTAACTGAGGTGGTTATCCACTTTAAACAGACACCACACCCAGTGTTTGGTCAAAACGCACCAGAAAACAAGCTGATCATTCGTATTCAGCCAGACGAAGGCATCCAAATGAGCTTTGGTCTGAAAGAGCCAGGTGCAGGTTTTAAAGCAAAAGAAGTGAAAATGAACTTCCATTACGCTGACCTGCAAGAAACCCAAATGCTGACTGCTTATGAGCGTCTACTTTTAGATGCACTAAACGGTGATGCAACGCTATTTGCTCGTAGCGATGCGGTTGAAGCGTGCTGGCAATACGTGCAACCTATTCTTGATTTCAAGCAAGACCCACAAGCGCTATTTGGATACGCATGTGGCACATGGGGACCAAAAGAAGCGGACGACTTGCTACAGCGAGCTAACCGAGCTTGGCGTTTCCCTTGTAAAAACTTAACTGATACGGACTACTGCGAACTATGATCAACCACAAGATCTACCAAACAGCAGAGCAGGTAGTAGAAAGCCTTGCTAACGACATGAAAGCGTTTAGCGAAATGGGCCGACCTGTTCATATCTCCCTTTCTGGCGGCAGCACACCTAAAATGCTGTTTAAGCTACTGGCAACAGAGGCTTACGCGACGTCAATTCAGTGGCAAAACCTACACTTCTGGTGGGGGGATGAGCGCTGTGTTGCACCGGATGATGCAGAAAGCAACTACGGTGAAGCGAATACACTATTGTTTAGTCAGGTCGCTATTCCTACTGAGAACATCCACCGCATTCGTGGTGAAGAAGAGCCAAAAGCAGAAGCAGAGCGTTTTGCGAAAGAGATGGCAGAAGTGATTCCAACGGAAAATGGCACACCAGTGTTTGATTGGATCTTGCTTGGCGTTGGCGCAGATGGTCATACCGCCTCTCTGTTCCCAGATCAGACAAACTACGATGATGAGAACCTATCAGTATTGGCTTCTCACCCTGAATCTGGTCAGATTCGCGTATCGAAAACGGCACGTGTATTAGCAGCAGCGAAGCGCATCAGTTACTTGGTACTTGGCGCAGGTAAAGCAAACATTGTTGAAGAAATCAATAGTTCACCAGCACAAGACCTCCCATATCCGGCAGCGAAGATCCAAGCGAAAGCGGGTCTGACGGAATGGTATTTAGATTTAGACGCAGCGGCAAAAATCGCGTAATGCAGTCGCTAGTCGAAGAAAAGACAATTGGAGAGAAACAATGAAAGGTGATATCGGTGTAATCGGCCTTGCTGTAATGGGTCAAAACCTTATCCTAAACATGAACGATCATGGCTTCAAAGTAGTGGCGTACAACCGTACTACCGCGAAAGTCGACGAGTTCCTAGATGGCCCAGCAAAAGACACCAACATCATTGGCGCATACTCGCTAGAAGACTTGGTAGAAAAACTAGAAGCACCACGTAAAGTGATGCTGATGGTTCGTGCAGGTGATGTGGTTGACGCTTTCATCGATGCTCTAGTCCCTCTACTAGACAAAGGCGACATCATCATTGACGGTGGTAACACTAACTACCCAGACACAAATCGCCGCGTAGCACACTGCCGTGAGAAAGGCATTCACTTCATCGGTACTGGCGTGTCTGGTGGTGAAGAAGGTGCGCGTTTTGGTCCTTCAATCATGCCTGGCGGCTCTCCAGAAGCTTGGGAAGCGGTTAAGCCAATCTTCCAAGGTATCTCTGCGAAAACTGACGCTGGTGAACCTTGTTGTGACTGGGTTGGTAACGATGGTGCAGGCCACTTCGTTAAGATGGTACACAACGGCATCGAATACGGTGACATGCAGCTTATCACTGAAGCTTACCAGTTCATGAAAGACGGTCTTGGTATGTCTGCAGACGAGATGCAAGCGGTATTCACTGATTGGAACAAGACTGAGCTAGACAGCTACCTTGTTGAAATCACGGCTGACATCCTAGGCTACAAAGATGAAGACGGTGAACCACTAGTAGAGAAGATCCTAGACACTGCAGGCCAAAAAGGTACGGGTAAATGGACAGGTATCAACGCACTAGACCTAGGAATTCCACTAACGCTTATTTCTGAGTCTGTGTTCTCTCGTTGCCTATCTGCACTGAAAGACCAACGTGTTGAAGCTGAGTCTCTATTCGGCAAGACAATCACACCAGTTGAAGGCGATAAGCAAGAGTGGGTTGATGCACTGCGTCAAGCGCTACTAGCATCTAAGATCATCTCTTACGCTCAAGGTTTTATGTTAATGCGCGAAGCATCTAACGAAAACGGTTGGGACCTAAACTACGGTAACGTAGCACTGATGTGGCGTGGTGGTTGTATCATCCGCTCTGCGTTCCTAGGCAACATTCGTGATGCGTACGAAGCGAACCCAGATATCGCATTCCTAGGTTCTGACGAGTACTTCAAAAACATTCTACAAGGCAGCCTAGCGGCATGGCGTAAAGTAGCAGCGAAATCTCTAGAGTCTGGTATCCCAATGCCATGTACGATTTCTGCGCTATCTTTCCTAGACGGTTACACAACAGCGCGTCTACCAGCGAACCTGCTTCAAGCTCAACGTGACTACTTCGGTGCTCACACATACGAGCGTATTGACCGTCCACGTGGTGAATTCTTCCACACAAACTGGACGGGTACAGGCGGTAACACAGCGTCTACCACTTACGACGTATAATTCGTAGTTTTAAAACTGACGAAATACAAAAGGATGCCCAACTGGCATCCTTTTTTTTATTGCCTGTTTACTAGAAACTCTAAGAGTACTTATGCACTCTTTTCTTTTGTATTGCCTTTGTGGTGAGAACCGAATTTGTCATTCAAGTAGAGTAGTCCGCTGACGAGGAGCGTCACAACGGAAACCGTAAAGAGGGCATACATACTTAATACCCAAGCGAATGTGGCTGTCAGAAAGGCAATGAAGGAAAACATTCTGCTGAATGACATAACATGACCGAGTTTAATATTTTTCATAACGCCTCCCAAATCTTAGCGGGTAGAAACAAGAGTGATTTAACACCGCATTTCGATGGTCTCTTTTTTGCCCGAAAAATACCCAAAAATCAGGCTAAAGATTTCTCAAAAAAGGTTAAATGTTGACCTGTTCGACAGCTTTTGTCGTGGATTTTTATGTGTTTCATTGCCTAAGGTGTTCGTTGGCATTTTTGAGCTTTGAGAAAATCAAAAATGATGTCTAGTTTTAGCTAGAGTTAATGTATCCCAACTGATACCGCAGGAAACTCTTATGCTCAAAACTCAGCTTAAACGTGTTGTATTGCTTACAAGCTTATTGATTTCATCGTCTGCCATGGCGGCGACGAGCAATTACAACACGGATATTCCACAGGGCATTATGACGCCAGATAAGGTGGAAACCAGCATTGGTACTTTAAACTTCAATGATGGTGTACCAAGTGAGCAAACCACTGAGAAGCTATATAACCATTTAGATACCATGCGTGCGACAGAAGTGTTTATGAATGCGATTCCTATGGCATCGTTAGAAGCATTGAGACTTGGGCATGAAGAAATGGGAATTACCCAGTCTAATCAGGTTATGTTGTTCGATAATTTGATGGATTCCAATCCGCTGTTTTTGACAGGGAACACTGACACCGTTTATGCATCGGCTTTTTTGGATTTAGAACGAGATGGCCCAACGGTGGTTGAAATCCCACCAGGAATGGGACCAACAACGATTAATGATGCCTTTTTCCGTTTTGTGACCGATATGGGGGTGGTTGGCCCAGACAAAGGTGAAGGGGGGAAGTACCTAATTTTACCGCCTAACTATGAAGGCGAAATACCAGAGGGCTATCACGTAGCACAATCAACAAGCTACGTGAACTGGTTTATCGCGCGTGGTTTCTTGAAAGACGGGAAGACTGACGCAGCGGTCAATGCATACCATACAGGGTTGAAGATCTACCCACTGTCAAAGAAAGGCGATCAGCCTAAGATGGAGTTCATCTCCGGCAGCGGTAAATCGTTTAACACTATCCATGCGAATAATGAGCATTTTTACGATGAAATCAAAACAGTGATGGATAAAGAGCCGATTGAGTTTATCGACCCAGAAATGCGCGGTTTGATTGCGACAATAGGTATTCAAAAAGGTAAGCCGTTCAAACCTGATGCGCGTATGCAGAAGATTCTGAAAGATGGTGCTGCGATTGGTAACGCAACAGCGCGTGCTTTGATGTTTAACCCACGCACAGGAAATGCGTACATTTGGGACGATCGTAACTGGAAAACCGCTTTTATCGGCAAAGATTATCAGTGGCTCATTGATGCAGGTAAAGGCGGGCGCAATCTGGATGCGCGTACTTATTTTTTCTACATGGCAACGGTAAACACTCCAGCGATGGCGCTTAAGATGATTGGCAAAGGCTCTCAGTATGCCATTGTTGATAAAACTGCAGAAGGTGAGTTTTTTGATGGTGGTAAAAACTACAAACTGACGATTCCGGCGAACGCACCAGCGAAGAACTTCTGGTCGGTGGTGGCTTATGACCCTCAAACACGCTCGGAGTTACAAACTAGTCAACCGTTCCCAAGTAAGAACGATAAGCGTGACAAGATGGTAGAAAACACCGATGGTTCTGTTGATTTGTACTTTGGTCCAACCGCACCGAAGGGTAAAGAATCAAACTGGATTCAAACGGTTCCAAACAAAGGGTGGTTTAGTATCTTGCGCATGTATGGTCCTCTAGAACCTTGGTACAACGGCACTTGGAAGCCAAGTGACATTACGGAAGTGAAGTAAGTTTTGGTGAAGTAATAAGTCATTAGCCGATCTGTTTTAGATCGGCTTTTTTGGCTGTAAATTAGTTTGATGCAGTGCCTGTCTAATAAAAGTTTCCACTTGATCGATGATAGGGTGCTGATAGAAAGCGCGATGATATTGTATGCCTACATCAAAGTCATTTGTTTACCATTAAACAACAATGGAATACGGAAAATACCCTCAGGAATCGAGCTGTCATCAAGGTACATCACAAACACATACGGGCTGACTTTTACGCAGTCGAGGGCCAAGGTCATGGATGAAACCGTGAGCTTTTGATCTAACGTGATCCCAGTGTTTTTTCGTACTCGTTCATAATAAGCACTGACATCCAACGACCCCATCGATACGCGAACCGTCTGCGAGTTTTCTATTTCACAGAGCTGCTGGCAAAGTAATGTTGGTGTATAGATGCTTTTTCTACATTGAATAGTTCGTTGTCAAAATGCTGACGACATTCAGCAACTGGCGATTGAAGGTTGCTTTGCTTATATCCAAGGTATGGCACACTTTGACTTGTGATTTTTGTTGGTTCAACAGGTGGAGAAAGCGATATAAATTTAAATCGAAAGTGATTTCATGGAGTCAGTTCGCCCAAAATTAGCGTCTTAAGTATCAACGTGTCTCATCCTCTGTTCCAATAAAAGAATCAATGATTTTTCCTTTTGTGACATAGAGTTAATATGTTGGTGACTACGGTAATCGCTTTGATAGCAAAACTAAGATTACATAAAAGAGGAATAAGAGTATTAGGTAAGCCTTTGATCTCATCCTATAATTAGTGGCATGCGGAGGATGTTTGATAGACCAATATCCACTATTTTTAAAGCCTGCAAACAAGGAATCAACGAAAGTTGAGATTGTTTACGTTTGCCAAGAAGGTGATTAGCACAATTAATTGAGGTTCTAGCGATGACTCTTAACAAGTACTTTGTTTTTATTCCAGCAGATTTGGATCAGGAAACGCACAAGGAAAATGAAGTGATATTAGAAACGGAAGCTCAACGTCAGGCATTAGTAAAACAGGCGCAGCAAGAGGGCGGATTGTAAACTCGGCTTCAAAATGAGAAGAGCACCCAATGCGATGCTCTTTTTTATTTCCTTGGCACTCGTGATCCCAATGCTACGATTTCAATATACCAAGGGTTTTGAGCTTGCGATAAATGGTATTGCGGCTCAAGCCGAGCATACGTGACGTCTTACTGATGTTGCCCTGAGTTGCTTGGTAAGTCTTGACCAGTTTATCTTCGACTGTCGTACGCATGTCGGCTTCTTGAGCATCGGTAACGGCTTGAGTTGTTCGGCATTGACTCAGTTTGTTCGTGAGATGAGTGGGTACATGGCCCAGTGTTAATTGCGGTTCACCTTCCGCCATTAAGGTAGATACTTTGAGTAGGCTGTCTAGTTCACGTAAATTACCCGGCCAAACATAATTAAGCAGTAAAGACACTAGATGAGGGCAGATAGTCTGCTCAGATGGCGAGTGGCGACGATGAATATTTTCTATTAATGCAAGTTGGTCACTGCGATCTTCAAAGCGTGGCAACTCGATAATCAAACCATTGAGGCGATAGTAGAGATCCTGACGAAATGCCCCTATTGTAACTAGCTGCTCTAGATCTTTGTGTGTCGCAGCGATAATTTGCGTATCGACCTGAATCGTTTGGTTAGAGCCTATCGGCAGCACGGTTTTGTCTTGCAGAACATGCAGTAAACGGGTCTGTGCTTCCAGCGGCAAATCAGCAATCTCATCCAGGAACAACACCCCTTTATCTGCTTGGCGAATCTTACCTTGATAGCCTTTGTTGTTTGCTCCAGTGAAGGCGCCAGCAACATAACCAAACAACTCGGACTCCACTAAATCTTTAGGCAGTGCTCCACAGTTTACTGAGACTAATGGCCCGTTTTTTCTCACACTGTTTTTGTGTAGGGCTTTAACGAACTCATTCTTACCAACGCCGGTTTCACCCAGGATCAGCAAGCTAATGTCTTTATCAATTACGCGGTTCGCTTGTTGCCAGCAATGCTCGACATTGGTATCGCCATAGTGGAGATCATTCGATGCAGAAATTGAACGTGATTGAGTTTTTCTTTCTGATAGCGGTTGAGTTTTGAAGACGAGAGCCTGATTGCTCGAAGAGCTATCTAGAATCGCCTCAAGTGATTGTCCAACCACATTCTTTTGGTCAAGCAACTGTGACGCAACTTGATTGTGCGCGAGAATTTGCCCTTCCTGATTGGCGATGATAATGCCTTGCCACCCACTATTGAGCAGCCCCTGTTCGCAAGCAATATCCACTCGAGTATGTCCTTGAGGGATTTGATTGAGAAGTTGGTTCTCCACTTGTTGAACCATGTTCTGTACGAGCACTTGGGTAGAAAAGTCGTGTTTCTTTTGCTCACTAGTGATATCGAGTACACCGATTAAATGTCCCAAATGATCAAAGATAGGACTGGCCGAACAACTGATAAAACGATGATGCTGAATGAAATGTTGGTCACCAATAACCGAAACCGGTTTTGCTTCCACCAATGCAGTGCCAATGGCGTTAGTGCCTTTGAGTTTTTCCTGCCAGCACGCACCAGAACTGAGAGCAATTTCCGTTAATTTTTCACGAAATTTGGGTTGCCCCCAACTGCCGATGATCACGCCTTCGGCATCGGTCAGTATCAGTCGGCTATCACTATGGGCGAACAGTTGATTAAACAAAGGTAAGGCGAATTGCTTTACAGAATCGATTAAGAAGTTGAGTTGGTGGCGTCTGTCTTGCAGAAATGCAGAGGTGACACGAATATCGTCTGGGCGACGTCGCTGTTTTAAACCGGCTTGTTCGCTTCTATCCCATGAAGTTGAAAGCCAGTTGCTATTGGTAATGTGTTGAAGTTCCATGACTGTACCATTTTGTCACAGTGAGGGTGTGCCATTTTGGAACACTTGAACACTGGTGTTCACACCATACATGCGCTCAAACATCACTCACTTGGTTTGTTATCGCTTGGTAATCATAGTTTTACATTTAATTAACAACAAGGTGTGTGTTGTTGGCATGTGACTTGAGTATTGTTCTTACAAGGAGTTGAACACTCTGCTGTATAAAACTAAAAACTGAACGAGAACAAAAGGAAGAGTTATGATCTATGCACAACCAGGTAGTGACAATGCCATCGTTAATTTCAAATCACATTACGATAACTACATCGGTGGCGAATGGGTAAAACCTGCTAGTGGCGAATACTTTGACAATACCTCGCCAATCAATGGTCAGACGTATTGTAAGGTCGCTCGTTCTGGTGAGGCGGATATTAACCTCGCATTAGATGCTGCGCATGGTGTCAGAGCACAATGGGCGAAAACCAGCGTTACTGAGCGTGCTAACATTTTGCTTAAAATTGCTGACCGTATTGAACAGAATCTAGAAGAGCTCGCGGTGGCAGAAACGTGGGAAAATGGTAAGCCAGTCCGTGAAACGTTAGCGGCGGATCTGCCTTTGGTTGTGGACCATTTCCGTTACTTCGCAGGTTGTATACGCGCTCAAGAAGGCAGTGCAGCTGAGCTCGATGAACATACTGCAAGTTATCATTTCCCTGAACCGATTGGTGTGGTAGGTCAGATCATTCCTTGGAACTTCCCAATGCTGATGGCAGCGTGGAAGCTTGCTCCAGCGCTTGCAGCAGGTTGTTGTGTAGTGCTCAAGCCTGCCGAGCAAACACCGACGTCGATTCTGGTTCTGATGGAAAAGATTGGTGATCTTCTACCTGCTGGTGTGGTGAATGTGGTCAACGGCTTTGGTTCAGAAGCAGGGCAAGCATTGGCCACCAGTAACCGAATCGCCAAGTTAGCATTTACTGGCTCAACTGAAGTGGGTAACCATATCCTTAAATGTGCGGCAGAGAGCCTCATTCCATCGACAGTCGAGCTCGGCGGTAAGTCACCAAACATCTACTTCCCAGATGTCTTCGATCACGAAGATGATTACCTAGATAAATGTATTGAAGGCACTCTGCTTGCGTTCTTTAACCAAGGCGAAGTGTGTACCTGCCCATCTCGTGTATTGGTGCACGAATCAGTGTACGACAAGTTCATTGCCAAAGTCGCAGAGCGTGCTAAAACCATTAAGCAAGGAAACCCATTAGATACCGACACTCAGGTTGGTGCTCAAGCATCACAAGAGCAGTTCGATAAAATTCTAAGTTACCTAGAAATCGGCCGCCAAGAGGGGGCGAAAGTGGTATTTGGGGGGGATGTGGCGAAACAAGAAAACGAACTTGAGCAAGGTTACTACATTCAGCCAACGTTATTGCAAGGTCATAACGGAATGCGTGTCTTCCAGGAAGAGATCTTTGGTCCAGTTATAGCCGTCACGACCTTTAAAGATGAAGCGGAAGCGCTGGCGATTGCCAATGACACCGAGTATGGACTGGGTGCCGGCGTATGGACGCGTGACCAGAACCTTGCTTATCGTATGGGCCGTAACATCGAAGCAGGACGTATTTGGATCAACTGCTACCACGCTTACCCAGCGCATGCAGCGTTTGGTGGCTACAAGAAATCTGGCATCGGCCGAGAAACGCACAAGATGATGCTAGACCATTACCAGAATACCAAGAATCTATTGATCAGCTACGATGTCAATCCGCTAGGATTTTTTTAAACTAGCAGTCTTTTCAAGACAACCAAAAAAGTCCCGAACGTTCGGGGCTTTTTTTATGGAGTGGAGGGGAGAACGAGTATTCGTAATTTCTTACTGATCAATGCTTTCCAGAGTCTGACTCTTATTCACAGGATGTGATCTTTGACATTATCAATTTGTTAACGCTTGCTATACTTACGTGTCCATAAACTAAGGAAAAGGACGTTCAATGTTAAAGCTCAAGCAAATTGTTGTCGCGGCTTCTTTGGCTGCATTAAGTACAAGTTTTTCAGTTTCTGCAAAAGATACGTTCATTACTATCGGTACGGGCGGTGTCACTGGCGTTTACTACCCAACAGGTGGTGCAATTTGTCGTTTAGTCAATAAATCGCGTGCTGATCACGGCATTCGTTGCTCGGTAGAAAGTACGGGCGGTTCCGTTTACAACATCAACACTATTCGTGCTGGCGAACTAGATTTAGGCATCGCGCAGTCAGATTGGCAATCCCATGCCTATAACGGAACGAGCAAGTTTGAAGATAACGGACCTTTTAAAGAGTTGCGAGCGGTGTTCTCTGTTCACCCTGAACCATTTACCGTTGTGGCTCGTAAAGACGCCAACATCAATACGTTTGATGATCTAAAAGGCAAGCGAGTAAACATTGGTAATCCGGGTTCGGGTCAACGTGGCACGATGGAAGTGCTGATGAAAGAGTATGGTTGGACTTATGATGATTTTAAACTTGTGTCTGAATTAAAAGCGGCAGAGCAATCCAAAGCGCTGTGCGATAATAAAATTGATGCGATGATTTATACCGTCGGTCATCCAAGTGGTGCAATCAAAGAGGCAACGACATCTTGTGACAGTGAGATTGTAACTGTTACGGGGCCGATAGTAGATAAATTAGTTTCAGACAATAGTTTCTATCGTCTCGCAACTGTACCTGGTGGTATGTACCGTGGCTCTCCGGATGATGTTCAAACCTTTGGTGTCGGCGCAACATTTGTTTCTTCTACGGCAGTGCCAGATGAAGTTGTGTACAACGTTGTGAAAGCGGTATTTGAAAACTTTGATAGCTTCCGACGTCTTCACCCGGCATTCGCTAACTTAAAGAAAGAAGAGATGGTGAAAGATGGTTTATCTGCACCCCTTCATCCAGGTGCTGAGAAGTACTACAAAGAAGTTGGGTTGATTAAGTAACGCCACATGCCGCCAATAAAAAACGCCATCGTATTTGCGATGACGTTTTTGTTTGTTAGCGCTAAGCAGAACCTCAATGAGTAAAGCGAGCTTTGGCACTCAGGTATAAACATCAACAAAGAAGTAGGCGGTAATTAACATAGAGGAGAGCGCGACAAAACCTTTTACATAGCGAGGATGTAGCTGTCGGGACACGCGTGCAGCTAAGTAACCACCGACTAAAGTACCAACCATCACGACGCTGCCTTTGGTCCAATCAATCGAACCGTTGGAAATAAAAATAACAATAGCAATCAGGGATACACAGGTCGAAACCAGCAGTTTAAGACCGTTCATTAAGTTGATGTCTTGATGTCCTGCAACCACCAAATAACTCAAGACGATGACACCTAATCCAGCATTAAAGAACCCGCCGTAAGCAGAAACGCCAATCAGAAGTAAGCTCAAAGCAATTACACCCACAACTCCGGCATGCTTACTTCCTTTGGTGAATGATTTGATGGCAGCGGTTAGATGCGAGCCAGTGAGAAAAAGCACCGTCGCAAACAATAGTAACCAAGGTATAGCTTCAAGAAAAATAGATTCTGGCGTGTTGAGAAGCAAAAATGCGCCGACGGCACCACCAACTAAACTGAAAGAAACGGTAAATCCTAGCTCATGCTTGTTCTTGAGGATTTCTTCACGAAAACCGATTGCACCACTGATATAGCCAGCACAAGAGGCGTAGGTGTTCGTTGCGTTCGCCGTGATAGGAGGTACACCTACCGCCATTAATGCTGGAAAAGTGATAAAGCTGCCACCACCCGCTACCGAGTTAATGACCCCGCCGAGGATGCCCGCAGCAAATAAAAGTGCAAATTCCAGCAGCATGAATCGTCCTTTAAATTGTTTGTTGTCAGGATGTTAACAATACTTTGGTCGAGAGAATAAAGGAAGCAGTGATTAGCCAAAGAAACAGCCACCGCAGAGGGTGGCTTGGTTTCAAAGGTCTATCTTGAAGGGAAATAGACTTTTTATTGCTCTACCTTTTCAGGTTGGGCTTTCAGTTTTTGAACTAACTTTACAAACAACGGGCTGCCAAGGACTAACACAGCAA
The DNA here is from genome assembly GCF_052877535.1 of Vibrio sp. PNB23_22_6. NCBI lineage: Bacteria > Pseudomonadati > Pseudomonadota > Gammaproteobacteria > Vibrionales > Vibrionaceae > Vibrio > Vibrio sp. PNB23_22_6. The sequence goes on from NZ_JBNFXP010000035.1 coordinate 21,986, forward strand.
GTATTGTGAAGGTTAGTGTGATTGGACGCTCCCATAGGAAATTCAATTCACCGTCAGAAATCATCAACGCGCGGCGTAAGTTCTCTTCCATTAATCCACCGAGGATAAAACCAAGCAACAGAGGCGCGAGAGGGAAGTTAGCCAGCCTCAAAGCGATCGCGGTCATTGCCACGAGAAGCATCACAAATACATCCATGGTATTGAACGACACCAGATACACGCCTGTGATTGAGAAGAACAAAATCATTGGCAGAAGCACCGTTCTTGGTACCGCCAGCAGCTTGGAGATGTAAGGGATCAGTGGTAGGTTCAAAATAACCAGTACGATGTTGCCAAAGTACATGGAGATAATCACTGACCAGAATACATCTGGATGTTCAACAAACAAACGAGGGCCAGGTTGAATGCCGTAAGCGATAAGCGCTCCTAACATGATTGCCGTCGTACCGGAGCCTGGAATACCAAGCGTAAGAAGTGGCACAAATGAACCGCTTGATGCCGCATTATTCGCTGACTCAGGTGCCACTAGACCACGAATGCTACCTTTGCCGAACTCTTCTTTCTTCTCTTTTGGCGCGAGGTTGCGCTCTAGGCCGTAGCTCAGGAAGGCGGCAATGGTTGCACCTGCGCCCGGGAGAACGCCAGTGAAAAAGCCGAGAATGGAAGAGCGAATAGAGACCGGTGCGACTTCTTTGATTTCTTCTTTTGTTACCTTCATCGAGCCAATATTACTTAGTTTCTGTTGCTCCTCATCCCGAGTGTCGTTTGATGGCTTCAAAATGCCCATCAAGGTCTCACCTAGTGCGAATGTCGCCATCGCCAATAGCAAGAAACTAAAACCATCCATCAGATCAGTCATGCCGAAGGTGAAACGTTCAACACCTACGCCTTTATCGATGCCAACCGTAGACAACATCAGACCAAGAATGGTCATCATCCAAGCTTTAATGACTTGACCTTTACCCGCAAACGCGGCAACGGCAGATAAGCCCAATAACATCAGCGCGAAATAGTCTGAGGACTGAAAGCTCAATGAAACTTTCGCCAGCGCCGGAGCGGCCACAAGCAACATAATGGCGGAAAGTGTGCCACCAGTAAAAGAAGAGTACGCCGCCAGTGCCAGCGCTTTTCCTGCTTGACCTTTTTGCGCCATCGGATAGCCATCAAACGCGGTGACTACCGTGGATGAACAACCCGGCGCATTAATAAGAATTGAAGACGTTGAACCACCAAATACTGCACCGTAATACACGCCAGCCATCAAAATCAGACCGGATGACGGATCTAAACCGTAAGTTATCGGGATCATCAGGGCGATAGCAGAAATTGGGCCAAGGCCCGGTAACATTCCGATGAAAGTACCGACGAAACAGCCCACGATCACCATCATGATGTTCATTGGCATAACCGCAGTGGATAAACCTTGTAGAATTCCATCTAACATAATTCAGTCCTTTCTTTTGACTACCAGATGGTAAAAATCAGGCCAGGCTCAAGGTAGATATCGAGACCTTGAGTGAGCAATAAATAAAACGCAATAACGAATGGGAATGAGGCACCAAACAGCACAGGTTTACGTCGTTCGCCAAGTAAATAAAAACTAGCTAACAGGAAAAAGCCCGTTGCTAATACGAAACCAAGGTACGTTAGACCAAGGCCGTATAGAGCCATCAATACGAGGAAGGCGATAAGTAGTTTCCAATTAAAAGACAGGACTGCACCACTTTGTTTGTCTGGTTGGCCAGTGACAAGCAGCATCAAAGATAGAGTGATACCAGCATAAGTCAGAATGGTTGGAAGTGTCCGTGCAGTGAACGGTTCGTATTCATCACCAGGGAATAACGGAATTTGCGACGTTTGATAGCCGTAGCAAAGGCAAAAAATTAAAAAGATCATCGCGCCTACACGGTCACGGCAGAGCAAGTATTCTTTGGTAAAAAGATTGGTTGAATGAGACATATCCAACTCCTAGAACATCAGGGAAAGGCCGTATATGAGCGTTAATGAAGAAAGGTAAGCCATTAACAATTAAGAGCATCACTACAAGTCGAATGACTTAGTGCTTGCGAATTAATAACAAAGGAGTTTTTACATGTCGAATGTCCGACGATGCCCATATACGGCTAAAATAAGAGTGCAAATATAACTGGGGCTAAGGATGGTTAGCCCCGTAACTCGGATTAAGAGTTGCTGTTATTTCAGGAAACCTAGCTCGCGCATTAGGTCACCCATTTGCAGCTCTTGCTCTTCTAGGAACGTGAAGAACTCTTTATCCGCTTTGTAATTGTCAATCCAACCATTGCGGTCACGCACTACTTGCCATTCGTCCGTGTTGTACATTTTGGTCAGAGCCGCATTCCATTCGTCTAGTTTGGCTTGGCTCGTCCCTGGGGCTGCGAAGAATCCACGCCAGTTAGCAAACACGGTCTCATTACCATATTCTGTTAACGTTGGGATGTCTGGTGCTGCGTCTAGACGCTTTGGTGCCGTAATCGCGAGTACCTTTACCTGACCAGATTTCGACATCTCAAGTACTTCACCCAAACCGGTTGAAAGCAGTTGAGTTTCACCAGATAGCAGCGCAGCCATCGCCTTGCCGCCTGCATCGTAAGCGATGTAACGTACTTTACGCGCGTCAAAACCTTCGCCTTTAAATGCCGCTGCGACCACAAGGTGATCCATCGAACCCCTTGCAGAGCCACCGGCGATCTTCACTTTACGTGGGTTAGATTCGAATGCACTAACCACGTCTTCCCAAGAGTTATATTGCGAATCGGCAGGCGCGACAATAGCACCGTAGTCTGCGATGGTCGCAGCGACAGGGGTCAGGTCACGGAATGATTGTGGGAAAATACCCGTCAGTGAGCGAACAACGATAGGCGTAGAGTTCACCATCAGGGTGTCTGGTTGACGCTCAGCGGTTTCAATCAGGTGGGCGATCGCTTTACCACCGCCTCCACCAGAGAGGTTTTGAAATGAAACATTCTCAACGATGTCCGATTTTACAAGTACATCACCAGTGCCACGAGCGGTCATATCCCAACCGCCGCCAGCACCACCAGGAATGAGGAAATGAATTTTCTCGACATCAGCAGCGAAAGTGTTGAAAGAAAAAGAGGCAGCAATGATCGATGCAGCGAGTGTTGGTTTGAGTACCTTTAACATGTTTCACGTTCCTTATGTAGGTGACTCTACTGTTTTGAAGAGTCTTATTATGTGGTCGTTTAACGAAGTAGGGGACCTTGTTATCGATGGGTTGAAGGTTAATAAGGTGTTAATGGGAAGTCTCTAATGCGTAAATAAAGAGAATATTGGGCATAATCAAAGTTTTGTTCATAAAGTTCACAGTCTTGTACATGATGAACTGAATATAGAAAAAGCATTTGAGAGTAAAAAATGACCGGTAAAAAGGTGTTTGAGCCATTTACATCGAAGTTAGAAGTGGCCTTAAACACCCAGGTATCATGGTTGGATTGTCGACAACTTGTTTTTCGTTGTCGAAATTTGATGATTAATATGCGGTTTATTTCCACTTATCGTCATTAGGAACCTATACCTTAGTCTAAATTGTCGACAATCTTCTTGCTTGTAGACAATGCAATCGGTTATTTTACATTTAAGTTAAGAGATTGTTGGCACTCTGGTGTCGTAAGCGTGAATTCCTGGACATGAATATTGAATTAAAGCCTCGCCAAAAATCGGCAACTTTGGAGAAAGAAAGAACAAAATCTAAAACGTTGATGAGCTCTCTTGTTGAAGCCATCGTCAATGGTGATATACCGCCGGGTACCAAGATCTCGGAGCCAGAACTGGCCAAGCAATATCAGGTTAGTCGAGGTCCTCTACGTGAAGCCATGATGCGTTTAGAGGGGTTAGGGCTGATTGAACGCATTCCCCATGTCGGCGCTCGCGTGATTACCTTCTCTCCCGAAAAGCTGATTGAATTATATTCGGTTCGAGAAGCATTAGAAGGGATGGCAGCGAGGCTAGCGGCGCGTTACATCACTCAAGAAGAACTGCAAAACTTGGAGAGGTTACTGTCGAGGCATTCAAAGCACATTGATAATGTCGAGGGCGCGTCTTATTTTCACCAGCATGGCGATTTTGACTTTCATTATTGTATCATAAAAGCGAGTCGAAACAGTAAGTTGATCTCATTACTTTGCGATGAGCTGTACCACTTACTGCGCATGTATCGCTACCAATCTCCTCGAGCTCAGTCTCGTCCCAATGAAGCGCTTATTGAGCACGAGTTTATTCTCCAAGCCATTCGCAATCGTGATGAGGAGCTGGCAGAAATGCTGATGAGAAGACACATCTCAGGTAGCAGGAAATTGATCGAACAACATATTTCACATTCAGAACGTTTAGAGATAGAACAAGACTAGAAGGAAATTGTCATGAGCTTATCACCAGGGGCGAAATTCCGGCTCGCCGTTGAGCAAAACGATC
>NZ_JBNFXP010000036.1:0-25191 GCF_052877535.1 Vibrio sp. PNB23_22_6
TGAAACCTAATTTGATACCAAGGTATCTAATTGGATTATCATCAACGAGTGCCCACACAGATTGATAGGTCTATATTATTAAAGAGCTCACCTAACCAACTTGCCGCCTTAGCGCCTCGTCGTTAGGGGTGCGTATAATACGCTTTCCGACTTGAGAGTCAAGCGTTTTTTCAAACTTCTTTTCTCTCTTTTCAACTCGTCGTGTGACTTTCGTCTCACTCCGTGTCGGTGGATGCGCAGTATAGGGAACTGAGAAATGAGTACAAGCATTTTTTGCAAAAAGAAACTCAACCGAACAAATAACAAACACTATGTATACTTGTTCAGCACCCCCCCCCCCCTTTTTTCGTATCCACACCCTTTATTCTTACAAAAAAGCTATCACTTACCTAAATAAATACGACTTGTTTCTTTGCAATTTCTGTTGCTGTTCTCGCTTTCTGCGCCGTTTTCTCGCCTCCTACTCTTACAAGCAATAAAAAAGAGCAGAACGATAACGAACTGCTCTTTGGTCTTTGCTTTTACTTGGGGTATTTCAGGTGAAATCTTGGAAATATGTTTCTTCTATATATAAAAGAAAAGATCAGAGCTTCCTTGCTCTACTTTTTTCGACAGATTAACTAGGGATACCTATAAATGTCGTAATGATTAAATGGCGCCTGAACTCATATGATCGGAGCATGCTTGCATTCTCAATGGCGTCATCTTCGATAAAGAACTTAGTTCTTCAATACTTTTACAGTGTAGCTACCATCTTTTTGTTAGTATAAACAGTGGGTATCGGTTTCGAAGACTGGGTAATGCGCACCGATCTCAAAAAGCATCTCTAGGAAGTCCAGCACAGGACGAGACTCTTGAGTCTATCTATATAAACATTCACTATAGGATTCACTTGCCCAGTCTAAATCACCATTAAACTCAGCATGCTTACCACGAGTCACGTAGTTCCTGGTTCAAATGGCTATTGGTCAGCGCATATTGGCGACTGAACAATACTTAAAACCCAGTCATTGATTTGCAAATAGACTCCAACCATGTATGAAAACTCTCGTATCTAACAGACAGCTTCGCTTTAGGAATAAGTGAGACTACGCATTCTTTCAGTCGACTAAAAATAGGGTTATAGGTGGGAAAACGGCCTGGACCTAGAAAAGCAAGCCGCCAAAAGTGCAAACTTAGGTTAAGAGCTTAGAAAATCGAGGCTACTCTAACGCAGCCAGAATAGAACAATGACTTGCATCATCGTTCGTATGACCACAACATGCGTCATTAATTTTCTTTAATGCAGAGCGAATTTTGGTCAGTTCATGAATCTTCTCATCAATCAGCTTTAACTTAGCAGAAGTGATGGCTTTAACCTCTGCACAGCTGTGTTCTGTCGCTTCTAATTTAATTCCCAGCAGCTCTTTGATTTCCTCTAAACTCAACCCTAACTCCTTGGCTTTGAGAATAAAGCGAACCTGCTTTTGATTCTCTTCATTATATAAGCGATAGCCCGACTCACTATGCCCTGCGGGTTTAATGAGTGCATTTTTCTCATAGAAACGTAATGTATCTGCAGTCACACCACAGCGTTTCGCCAGTTCACCTATCTGAAACATAACTTTCCTTATTAACTATCTCGTTACTTTTAACGCCAAAGAACGAGGTTTTTACAATTACTTTTGAGATGCCAAACGATTGCGCGAGCTTTTTTGTAATAAATTGGTTAGAATACACACCATCAAATAGTGGCGATAGCTTTCCCACTCAAAAGCTATCTGCAAAGGTCTTTACCAAAACTGGCCAATATTTTACCCCAAGAGGTAAAAACAAGTTCATTTTTGGCAAACATCTTTAACTCCGTGAATTTGAGGAAAATGGAAGCATGAACAACGCTCACCCTATTCGCCGTGCGCTTATCAGCGTATCAGACAAAACAGGTATTGTTGAGTTTGCACAAGCTCTTGCTGAGCGCGGTGTCGATATCCTATCTACTGGCGGTACAGCTCGTCTACTTGCAGAGCAAGGCATCACAGTGACTGAAGTCTCTGACTACACTGGTTTCCCAGAAATGATGGACGGCCGCGTTAAGACGCTTCACCCAAAAGTTCACGGTGGTGTACTGGGTCGCCGTGGTCAAGATGATGACGTGATGGAAAAACACGGCATCAACCCAATCGATATGGTGGTCGTCAACCTATACCCGTTCGCAGAAACCGTTGCTAAAGAAGGCTGCACGCTGGCTGATGCGGTTGAAAACATTGATATCGGTGGTCCAACGATGGTTCGCTCTGCAGCGAAAAACCACAAAGATGTCACTATCGTGGTTAACGCTTGTGATTACAACCGCGTCATTACAGAGATGGATGCGAACAACAAATCTCTTACGCTAGAAACACGTTTCGACCTAGCTATCGCAGCTTTTGAGCACACAGCAGCTTACGATGGCATGATCGCAAATTACTTCGGTACTATGGTTCCTGGCTACGGCGAGAACAAAGAAGGTGACAAAGAGAGCAAATTCCCTCGCACATTCAACCAACAGTTCGAGAAAAAGCAAGACATGCGCTACGGTGAGAACAGCCACCAAGCGGCAGCTTTCTATGTAGAAGCAAACCCACAAGAAGCGTCTGTTTCAACCGCTCGCCAAATCCAAGGTAAAGCGCTTTCTTACAACAACATCGCTGATACTGATGCTGCACTTGAGTGTGTGAAAGAGTTCAACGAGCCAGCCTGTGTGATCGTTAAACACGCGAACCCATGTGGTGTTGCTCTGGGTAAAGACATCCTAGAAGCTTACAACCGCGCTTACCAAACAGACCCAACATCCGCATTCGGTGGCATCATTGCATTCAACCAAGAGCTAGATGCAAAAACAGCAACCGCTATCGTTGAGCGCCAATTCGTTGAAGTGATCATCGCCCCTTCTGTGTCTGTGGAAGCGATTGAAGTGGTTGCAGCTAAGAAAAACGTACGTCTACTTGAGTGTGGCAAATGGTCAACTAAGACAACAGGCTTAGACGTGAAGCGTGTTAATGGCGGTCTACTGGTTCAAGACCGTGATCAAGGCATGGTGAGCCTAGATGACCTGAAAGTCGTTTCTAAGCGCCAACCAACCGAAGAAGAGCTGAAAGATGCCCTATTCTGCTGGAAGGTCGCGAAATTCGTTAAATCAAATGCGATTGTTTACGCGAAAGGTGATATGACTATTGGTGTAGGCGCAGGCCAAATGAGCCGCGTTTACTCAGCGAAAATTGCAGGTATCAAAGCCGCAGATGAAGGTTTAGAAGTTGCAGGTAGCGTTATGGCCTCTGATGCGTTCTTCCCATTCCGTGATGGTATCGACGCGGCTGCAGAAGCGGGTATTAAGTGTGTGATTCAGCCTGGTGGATCTATGCGTGATGACGAAGTTATCGCAGCAGCAGACGAACATGGCATGGCGATGATCTTTACAGGTATGCGTCACTTCCGCCACTAATTAGTTTTTGGTCCTCCCCCTTGCTAAGGGGGAGTTAGAGGGGGTCTGTTGTGCGCATGCGACTTACCCCACCCAACCTCCCCTTAATAAGGGGAGGAGCGAAATCAAAGGAAATATTATGAATATTCTAGTCATTGGTTCAGGCGGTCGTGAACACGCACTAGGTTGGAAAGCGGCGCAAAACCCAAATGTTGAGACTATCTTCATTGCTCCGGGCAACGCAGGGACAGCGCTAGAGCCTAAACTAGAGAACGTAAACATCGCCGTGGAAGACATTGCAGGCTTGGTTGCTTTCGCCAAAGAGAAAGCCATTGAACTGACTATCGTGGGTCCTGAAGCGCCGCTGGTTATCGGAGTGGTGGATGCTTTCCGTGAAGCCGGTCTACCGATCTTTGGCCCGACACAAGCAGCAGCGCAGCTTGAAGGCTCTAAAGCGTTTACTAAAGACTTCCTTGCTCGCCACCAAATCCCGACGGGTGCATACGCGAACTTCACTGAAATCGAACCTGCCCTTGCTTACGTACGTGAACAAGGTGCGCCGATTGTGGTAAAAGCTGACGGCCTTGCTGCTGGTAAAGGCGTGATAGTGGCGATGACACTTGAAGAAGCTGAAGACGCAATCAAAGACATGCTAGCGGGCAACGCCTTTGGTGATGCAGGCAGCCGCGTGGTTATCGAAGAGTTCCTCGATGGCGAAGAAGCAAGCTTCATCGTGATGGTGGATGGTGAGAACGTTCTGCCAATGGCCACCAGCCAAGACCACAAACGCGTCGGCGACAAAGATACTGGTCCTAACACGGGCGGCATGGGCGCTTACTCTCCAGCACCTGTGGTAACACCAGAAATCCATAATCGCATCATGGAAGAAGTCATTTACCCGACCGTACGTGGCATGGCTTCAGAAGGTAACCCATACACAGGTTTCCTATACGCAGGGCTGATGATCGACAAAGACGGCACGCCGAAAGTGATCGAGTACAACTGTCGCTTCGGAGATCCTGAAACACAGCCGATCATGATGCGTATGGAATCGGATCTGGTTGAGCTATGCCTTGCCGCTATCGACGAAAAGTTGGATCAAGTGGAATCGAAATGGGATCCACGTGCCTCTATTGGCATCGTGCTAGCCGCTGGCGGCTACCCTGCAGCGTACAACAAGGGCGACGTGATTTCTGGCCTACCACAACTTGAGATGGAAGGCGAGAAGGTCTTTCACGCGGGTACAGACAGCAAAGCTGGCGACATTGTGACAAACGGCGGTCGTGTACTTTGTGCTACGGCACTGGGCCACAGCGTATCAGAAGCGCAACAACGTGCTTACGAGCTGGCAAAACAGATCAGTTGGAATGGCATGTTCCATCGTAACGATATTGGCTACCGTGCTATCGCACGTGAGCAAGAAAAATAAAAACAACTTCAGTTGGCTTAAAAGACAAAGGGCGCGTTAAGCGCCTTTTTTTATTTGTTTGAATCGACTCTCACTAAGAATGAGCTTACTCAGAGATAAGTTTTGGTCGTTGTACACAATCAAAGTCATCATCATTGAGCATCAGCAATTCATCAACGGTTGCAGTATTACGCGACTCTTTACCGAGAAACGCAATGTAACTATCAACTGAAGCCAATCTATCAATCACAAACTTAGGCAACGTCTGGTTAAACTCCAACGTTGTAAACTCACGCCCTTTACAGGTTTCGAAGGTTTCACCATCCCAATAACCTTGAATCAGGCTCTGACCGTCACGAGATTGGTCATTGATTGAAGCAACCACATCGTTCGCTTCTGTCTTGTAACGATCTAGCTGATCACGCTGCAAAGGTAGCACTTTCCCGTTCACACGGTATTGCTGGTAAATCGCATCACCATCTTTATTAAATCGAATGTGGATTTGAAAAGGCACCAATTCTTGTTTAGCACCGAGTTGCTCACCTTTTCGAATCAACTCTCTTAACTCACCATCATCCCAACGATAATCACTCTGATACGAGCCGTAATCACCCATAGTCACGTGGTCTGCTGCCGTACTAACGCGCGTAAGACGTTCAGTCATCCAGTACATACTGGTGACATCACCCATGATTTTCCCACCAGAGAAATGGGTAAACTGATCAAGATTTGGGGTTTCAACGGAAGCACAGCCAACAAGAGTGAGGCTTGATAGGAGAAATGAAGTGAGTAAATGTTTTTTCATGAAATTGCACCGAGGCAGAATACCTCGGTGCATTTTAACTTAGTTTACTGATTCTTTCAGCGCTTTACCGGCTACGAATGCAGGTACATTAGCTGCTGCGATTTGAATCTCGTCACCAGTCTTAGGATTACGACCAGTACGTGCAGCGCGGTGGTTTACTTTGAATGTACCAAAACCAATTAGTTGAACTTGGTCACCCTCTTTAAGAGCGCCAGTAACACCCTCAAGAGTTGCTTCAAGAGCAGCTTTAGCTTGTGCTTTAGATAGGTCTGCTTTCTCTGCAATAAAGTCGATTAATTGGGTCTTGTTCATTAGGTTTCCCTTCTCATATGTTATCGAATTCGTCTCACTCTAAAGCATAAATGCCCCATCTGGCAAAGGTTTGTAAGCGATCTTTCGATTTTCTGGCGCACTTTTAGCCATAATATGAGTAATAACTCACAATTTGTTACTACTTGCTTAAGGAAAGCACTTGCTTTCTAATGCAATAAAACCGATTTATATGGCAATTTTGCGGTTATAATTGCCGTAAATACCGACTATCACACTACATTCAAGGGCACCTATGCTGCTGTTATCCATTTATATCTCTATTGCTATCGGCGTTTCATTTATCTGTTCGGTGCTGGAAGCGGTACTACTGAGTATCAGTCCGAGCTACATTGCACAGCTCAGACAACAGGGACACCCTGCTTCAGTTCAACTAGAGAAGCTCAAGGCAGATATTGACCGCCCACTGGCTTCAATCCTAACTCTAAACACTATCGCACACACGATTGGTGCAGCCACAGCAGGTGCACAAGCAGCAGTGGTATTTGGTAGTGAAGCGCTAGGTATCTTCTCTGCGGTACTAACGCTAGCCATCCTAGTTCTATCTGAAATCGTACCTAAAACGATTGGTGCGACTTACTGGCGCCAACTTGCACCAGCAGCAGCAGTCGCACTACGTTGGATGGTTTGGGCACTAACGCCATTCGTATGGTTCTCTGAGCAAATCACTAAGCGCCTTGCTCGCAACCACGAAGCACCAAAGATGCGTGATGAACTGTCTGCGATGGCGCTTCTAGCAAAAGAAAGTGGTGAGTTTGCAGAAGGTGAATCCAAAATCCTGAGCAACTTACTTGGCATTCAAGATGTGCCAGTAACGCAGGTCATGACACCACGTCCGGTGGTATTCCGCGTCGATGCAACGATGTCGATCAACGCGTTTCTAGATCAGCACAAAGAGACACCTTTCTCCCGTCCACTGGTTTACAGTGAGCAAACTGATAACATCGTTGGTTTTGTCCACCGTTTAGAGCTGTTCAAGCTGCAACAATCTGGCAGTGGTGAAAAACAACTTGGTGCGGTAATGCGCCCAATTCAAGTCGTACTGAACAACACGACCTTACCAAGAGTCTTTGATCAGATGATGAGCCACCGTCTGCAGTTGGCGTTAGTGGTTGACGAATATGGCACTATCCAGGGCCTAGTGACGCTAGAGGATATCTTTGAGCACCTGTTGGGTGAAGAGATCATCGATGAAGCGGATAAGAGCACAGACATGCAAGAGCTGGCTTACCAACGCTGGGAAAACTGGAAAGAGCAGCACGGCGTGATCGAAAGCCGCGATGACGATGAAGACGAAGAGCTGGAGAAGCAGGCCAAAGAGCAAGAAGCTCAAGAAGCGAAAAAATCGGACTCAAAAGACGTGTAAGCGCGCTTGATACACCAAAAGCAAAAAGGCATCCCGTTGGATGCCTTTTTCATCAAACCAAAATTAAAGTGCGATTCCGATGTTACTCACGGCTTCATCTCGCAGTTCTTCGCGTAAATCCTTTATCAAACTGATATCGCGCTCTTCCGCTTCGCGTAATGGACGGAAGATAGCCCACTGAACGTCCCACTCTTCACACACCGCTTGGTTTTCTTTTTGATTGTCGTTGGTGATTGGCTCACGGCCTTGTGCTTGCTCTAGGTCAGCAACGGTTTGTACCGACTGTTGGCTCACTTTAAGCATTGAATCGAAAAGGTAGTCGCGATCCAACAGACCATGCAGCAGTGTAGACAGTGCCTGACACGCATCCATCGCAGGGTATACGCCGTAGAAGTCATATTCATCCGCACTTGGGAACAACTCTTCCAGTTTCTCTAATTGACGTTCGAAGTTCACTTTCGCGTTCTTAACCGTCAGAATTTCCCATACACTATCAAGAATCGCTCGGTAAGCACGTGGTTCAGCAAATTCTGTATTCTCACAAAACATCGCATAGTTTGGATACATGCGTTCACACAGACACGCCATGAAGGTAATTTGTTGCCAAGGTTCTAGTTTTTCCAAACGAACCTGAAGAGGATTCTTAAGCATAGTCACTCAATCATTGAAGAAAAAGACAGCGAAAGTGTACTTGATTCATCACAGGGAAAAAAGTTAATGCAGCGTCCAAATCAGATTTTCCTGCTCTCAGAGCACCGCGACACCTACGAAACGTTATTGGCAGAGAAAAAGCTGCCCGAATTTGACATTACGGAGATCCCTCACGATGCTCAGATCGTGCTAGCTGATCCTCCTCTGCTATCACAAAGGTTAGACGAGTTTTCGCAGCTTGAGTGGGTGCAATCCACATTTGCAGGGGTGAATGCCTTAATATCGCCGGATTTGCGCCAAGATTATACCCTGACGAATGTACGTGGTATTTTTGGGCCTTTGATTGCCGAGTACGTCATTGGGTATTGCATCTCGCACTACCGCCACTTTATGCGCTACCACCAGCAACAGCAGAACAGGCACTGGCAATCGCATCTGTATACTTCTCTGCAAAGTAAAACCATGGTGATTCTCGGTACGGGCAGTATCGGTAGCCATTTGGGGAAAGCGGCGCAATTATTGGGAATGAAGACCATTGGCGTAAACCGCACTGGGATCCCTACCTCTGGGTACGAGTTCAACCAGACATTTCATGTCAATGAGCTCGCCAGTGCGCTTCATCAAGCAGATATCGTGGTCAACACCTTGCCCAGCACACCAGACACTCGACGCTTACTCAATAATGAAGTGCTAAGTCACCTCAACCACGCATTGCTATTCAATGTCGGACGAGGCGATGTAATTGATGATGTAGGTCTGTTGCTCGCATTAAAAAACGGCTGGGTTGAGCATGCATTCTTGGATGTGTTTGAACAGGAACCGCTTTCACCCCAACACCTATTCTGGAGGCTCCCTCAAGTGACCATCACGCCACATATCGCCGCTTTAAGTTTCCCAGAGCAGGTGGTCGAGATTTTTGCTAACAACTATTTGAACTGGCGAGATGGCCTCTCTCTCAATAATCAGGTGAATTTCGATAAAGGGTATTAACCGTCTTATGTCTTTAGAAACACTGTTACAGCAAGTTCGCACGTGCCAGATCTGCGCCGATGATTTACCTCTTGGTGCTAACCCTGTTGTGCAAGCAGGGAAAGGCGCACGCATCCTCATCATTGGTCAAGCGCCGGGGACGCAGGTGCATAAGACCTCGATTCCTTGGAATGACCCAAGCGGTGATCGGTTACGCCGATGGCTCGATGTCGACACAGGCGTTTTCTACGATCCAAACAAAATTGCCATCGTCCCAATGGGCTTCTGTTATCCGGGTAAAGGTCACTCCGGAGATTTGCCCCCTCGCAAAGAATGCGCGCCCACCTGGCATAAAAAGATTCTCGAACAATTGCCCAATATAGAGCTGACTTTGTTGATTGGTCAGTATTCGCAACAGTACTACCTCACAGGCAAGCCAAAGACTCTCACGCAAACCGTTCTGCAATGGCAAGATTGGGAACCAGATTTTATCCCGCTCCCCCACCCTTCTCCGCGCAATACATTGTGGCTAAAGAAGAACCCTTGGTTTGAATCAGACGTTGTGCCATACCTTAAAAAACGAGTGCACTCGATGCTTTAGGTTACCTATGATCTAATTGCTTATTTATCTGTACAAGAAGATTGGCACGTAAACACAACAATAGTAACTGACTGTTTATAAACAATTTTAACGTCCACCACACCGCTTGAATAGTAATTAGATCATAGTAGACCAAATGCTTCTTGAGCTGTACAGGCTTGTATTTCAGGTAAAAAAATACCGGCACTGAATGCCGGTATTTGATTTCAAAAAGTCGAGATTATTTATGGTATGGCTTAGATAGCTCGTGTACCGCTTCAACAAACACGCCTGCGTTTTCTGGCGGAACGTCCAAATGGATACCGTGACCTAGGTTGAACACGTGACCAGTACCAGTATCACCAAAGCCTTCTAGGATACCCGCAACTTCTTCACGGATACGCTCTGGTGAAGCGTAAAGCATGGATGGGTCCATGTTGCCCTGCAGTGCCACTTTATCGCCGATACGCGCTTTCGCGTCTGCAATGTTGATTGTCCAGTCTAGGCCAACTGCATCACAGCCTGTTGCTGCGATTTGCTCAAGCCACATGCCACCGTTCTTAGTGAAGAGTGTTATTGGTACGCGACGACCGTCGTTTTCACGAATCAGACCATCAACAATCTTGTGCATGTATTGCAGTGAGAACAGGTTGTAATCACGAGGCGTCAGTACGCCACCCCATGTATCAAATACCATCACCGATTGTGCACCCGCTTTGATTTGTGCATTTAGGTATTCGATAACGCTGTCTGCTAGCTTATCTAGAAGTAGGTGCAGAGTTTGCGGTTCTGCGTACATCATCTTCTTGATCTTAGTGAAGGCTTTAGAGCTGCCACCTTCAACCATGTAAGTCGCCAGTGTCCAAGGACTGCCAGAGAAACCAATCAGTGGAACGTCACCGTTCAAGTCTTTGCGGATTTGACGCACGGCGTTCATTACGTATTGCAGTTCACCCTCAGGATCTGGAATACCGATCTTTTCAACGTCCGCTTTGCAGGTGATTGGCTTATCAAATACAGGGCCTTCACCCGTTTCAAAGCGTAAGCCTAGACCCATTGCATCTGGAATAGTCAGGATGTCAGAGAACAAGATCGCGGCATCAAGAGGAAAACGGCGTAGTGGTTGAAGCGTTACTTCTGATGCCAGCTCCGCGTTCTTACACAAAGACATAAAATCACCCGCTTGTGCGCGAGTTGCTTTGTATTCTGGTAGGTAACGACCCGCCTGACGCATCATCCATACAGGCGTGTAATCTACTGGCTCTTTTAGAAGGGCACGCAGATAACGATCATTTTTTAATTCAGTCATTCCGTAATTCCAATTGTTAGGCTTTCTTTGAAAGGAGGTATTCTACCACTGATTTAAGGCCAATAGCTGTGTGCTTTGCAACCTGGATCAAGTTATTAACTTTTAAATCAATGCTTAATTTGCACCCAATCAGTATCAGTGTTAAAAATTTGTTCGCTAGCGAAAACTACAATTATAAACTGAGTACCCTGTACCCAGTATCTCATAACGACATCTTACTTACCCCCTCCCTCTCGGAGGGTTTTTTTTATCTACTTTCAGTCAATTAGACTCTATATCTTGCAGCGTTTGTTCGATAAGTGCTCGTGCGATCGTTCCTTGTGGTGCGACAGGTGGCAACTCACCTACGCTAAACCACTGCGCATCAGACAATTCAGTGTAATCAGGGTTCAACTCACCAGAGTCGTAATCGGCTAAGAATGCCATCATCATACTGGATGGGAATGCCCATGGTTGGCTGCCAAAGTAACGAATATTCTTAACATGAATTCCCGTTTCTTCACACACTTCACGGGCAACACACGCCTCTAGCGTCTCACCCACCTCTAAAAAACCAGCAATCACGGTATACATCCCATTGGGGTGTCTTGGGTGCTGGGCCAACAAGATCTGGTTATCTTTGCGTACAGCGACAATAATACAAGGGAAAATACGCGGATAGTGCAAAGTACGGCACTCGCCACACTGCATCGCCAATTGATTGTTATTGAGGAAATTACGACCGCCACATTGAGGGCAAAAACGCAAACTCTGGGTCAAGTGACCATATTGAACGGCTTTACTGATCAACAAAAACAGAGATTCAGGAAAGTGCAAACAATCTCGCAGCGAAGTTAAAGGTAGGTCGTGATCAAGATCGGATACATTCACCCACATTACCGGAGCGTTTTGATATTCACCTATTTGCCTTGCACTGCATTCTGGCAGTGATAACTGCTCTGCGGAACCAAAAGGAATAGCACTTTCCACTAGCCAAACATCACTTCCCGCGACAACACACCAATAGGCGTTTTTCATATGACTTACTTTACCTTTTCTTAACATTACCACGTCCCTTTGCTTGAAGTTCATTCATTTTACTGGCAATCTAATTTCATACCAGAGTTTGTCGTTCGCCAAATTTGCGACTATAAATTCTCGTAAGGACAAGAGTTTGTAATCACTTTACTCACTTTGCTTTGCAAAGGATACATGCACCCACAGGGTGATAAGATCATGAGGGCATGGTCATGCTAAAAAAATTCAAACAAACACAGGACCAATGGGGTGGCTCAAGCGAGGTCATCGATCATTGGTTGGAAACCAGACAGTCTTTGATTGTCGAATATTGCAAGCTTGCTGCACTGCAACCGTGTTCAAAAACCAACGTCATTGAACTCCCCTCCCCAGACGAACTACAACACTTCTGTCAACATCTCGTCGACTATATCTCAGAAGGCCACTTCAAAATCTATGACATGGTGATGGGCAAATGGAAAGCGACGGGGTTTGTCGCGACCGATGAGATTAACCAAACTTACGGTAAGATTGTTCTCACTACCGAACCACTGCTAAATTTTACTGATAAATATTCAGATGTTTCCGTTGAGGATGAGTTAGTCGATTTCGATTCAGACATGTCTTTGATTGGGGAAATTATTGAAACGCGCTTTGAAGTAGAAGATCACTTAATCCAATTAATTGCGGACAGCTTGTCAATGCCACCGGGGGCATAGCGAGAAACGAGAAGCGAGAAGCGAGAAATTCTTGAGGGTTGGCTTGTGTTCGTCAGCCCTTTTTGTTTTTCGGGGTTCAGCTCTATTTTATCTGTTTAGAAACAAGTCCTATCAACATTTCTTCCAACTGACTTATCACTATTACCTCTCGTTTCCTCAAGCGAAGCATTCTCGTTTTCAAAGCTTAATATTCTAGCATTCGCTTCACAAAAACAAAAAAGGCACCCGAGGGTGCCTTTTCTTTTAAGCTCTTAACGATTACTCGTCAGAAGAGAAACCAGCGTTTAGAAGTGCTGCTAGGTTATCTGTTGCTTGTTCAGCAGATGGACCTTCTTGCGCTTCCGCACGTCGGTTTTGACGCTCTTGGTGGTATGCGAAACCAGTACCAGCTGGGATCAAACGACCAACAATTACGTTCTCTTTCAGACCACGTAGGTCATCACGCTTACCAGAAACCGCAGCTTCTGTTAGTACGCGAGTTGTCTCCTGGAACGATGCCGCAGAGATGAACGACTCAGTCGCCAGAGATGCTTTAGTGATACCTAGTAGCTCACGTTCGAAACGTGCTGGCTCTTTGCCTTCTGCTTCTAGTTCACGGTTAGCAATCTTAACTTGTGAGTATTCAACTTGCTCACCAGGTAGGAACTCAGAGTCACCAGCGTGAGTAATTGTACACTTACGTAGCATCTGACGAACGATAGTCTCAATGTGCTTATCGTTAATCTTAACGCCTTGCAGACGGTAAACTTCCTGTACTTCGTTCGCAATGTACTGAGTTACCGCATGTACGCCACGTAGACGTAGAATGTCATGTGGAGTCTCTGGACCGTCGGCAATAACATCGCCACGTTCAACACGCTCACCTTCGAACACGTTTAATTGACGATGCTTAGGTACCATCTCTTCGTAAGTGTCGCCACTGTCACGAGTGATAACGAGACGACGCTTACCTTTGGTCTCTTTACCGAAGCTTACTGTACCTGTGTGCTCAGCAAGAATCGCAGGCTCTTTAGGCTTACGTGCTTCGAACAAGTCAGCTACGCGTGGAAGACCACCGGTGATATCTTTGTTACCACCAGATTTTTGTGGAATACGTGCTAGCGTATCACCCACACCAACTTCTGCGCCATCAACGATGTTCACGATCGCTTTACCAGGTAGGAAGTAATGTGCTGGCATATCAGTACCAGGGATCATCACGTCGTTACCTTGCTCATCAACAAGTTTGATAGCTGGACGCATATCTTTACCTGCTGCTGGGCGAGCTGCCGGGTCAGTTACTTCGCTTGAAGATAGACCAGTTAGGTCATCTGTTTGACGAGAAACTGTTACGCCATCGATCATGTCTACAAACTGGATGCGACCTGCCACTTCAGTGATGATTGGCATGGTGTGCGCTTCCCAGTTCGCAACAACTTCACCAGCGGTTACTGCATCGTTATCCGCTTTGCTTAGCGTCGAACCGTAAGGAAGTTTGTGCTTCTCTTTAGTACGACCGAATTCATCAATGATAGTTAGCTCAGATGCACGAGACGTGATTACTAGCTTCTTATCTTTGTTGATTACGAACTTAGCGTTGTGCAGCTTAACGGTACCCGTTGTCTTCGCTTGGATGCTGTTCTCTGCTGCTGCAGTAGATGCCGCACCACCGATGTGGAACGTACGCATCGTTAGCTGTGTACCTGGTTCACCGATAGACTGAGCAGCGATAACGCCCACTGCTTCACCTTGGTTCACTAGGTGGCCACGTGCTAGGTCACGACCGTAACACTGTGCACAACAACCGAAGTCAGAGTCACAAGTAACAACAGAGCGTACGCGCATGCTGTCTACTGAGTTCTCTTCCATGATCTGACACCACTTCTCATCAATTAGAGTATTACGTGGGATCAGAACTTCTTCAGTACCTGGCTTAAGAACGTCTTCTGCAACAACACGACCTAGAGCAAGTTCAGTTAGTGCAACTTTAACATCACCACCCTCGATATGAGGCATCATGTCAACACCTTCTACGGTGCCACAGTCATGTTCGGTTACTACAACATCTTGAGCTACGTCTACTAGACGACGAGTTAGGTAACCCGAGTTCGCTGTTTTCAGTGCCGTATCCGCAAGACCCTTACGAGCACCGTGCGTTGAGATAAAGTACTGAAGTACGTTTAGACCTTCTTTAAAGTTCGCTGTGATCGGCGTTTCGATGATCGAACCATCTGGACGCGCCATCAGACCACGCATACCCGCTAGCTGACGAATCTGTGCTGCAGAACCACGAGCGCCCGAGTCAGCCATCATGTAGATGCTGTTGAATGACTCTTGTTGCTCTTCTTCGCCATCGCGGTTGATAACCGTTTCAGACGATAGGTTGGTCATCATCGCTTTCGCAACGCGATCGTTGGTCGATGCCCAAATATCGATCACTTTGTTGTATCGTTCGCCCGCAGTAACAAGACCAGATTGGTACTGTTCCTGGATTTCACGTACTTCTTCTTCCGCTTCCGCGATTTCAGTGTACTTAGCTGCTGGTACTACCATATCGTCGATACCAACTGATACGCCAGACAGTGCCGCGTATGCGAAACCGGTGTACATGATTTGGTCAGCGAAGATTACTGTGTCTTTCAGACCTAGCTTACGGTATGCCTCGTTAAGTAGGTTAGAGATTTGTTTCTTACCTAGTTTTTGGTTAACGATGCTGAACGGTAGGCCAGATGGCACGATTTGCCATAGCATTGCACGACCGATAGTGGTGTCCACCATCTTAGTCTCTGTTGTGCTGTTGCCATCTTCGTCTACAACGGTTTCTGTAATACGTACTTTAACGCGTGCGTGAAGCTCAGCGGTCTTAGTGCGGTATGCTTTCTCAGCCTCTGCTGGGCCAGAAAGGTACATGCCTTCACCTTTCACGTTGATCTTGTCACGAGTCATGTAGTACAGACCCAATACAACGTCCTGAGAAGGTACGATGATCGGATCACCTGACGCTGGCGACAGAATGTTGTTTGTCGACATCATCAGAGTACGAGCTTCAAGCTGTGCCTCTAGAGTTAGAGGTACGTGAACCGCCATTTGGTCACCATCGAAGTCCGCGTTGTATGCCGCACACACTAGTGGGTGTAGCTGAATCGCTTTACCTTCGATTAGTACTGGTTCGAACGCCTGGATACCTAGACGGTGAAGTGTCGGTGCACGGTTCAATAGTACTGGGTGTTCACGGATTACTTCGTCTAGGATATCCCAAACAACCGCTTCTTCACGCTCTACCATCTTTTTAGCAGCTTTGATTGTAGTCGCAAGACCACGAGTCTCTAGCTTGCTGTAGATGAATGGTTTGAACAGCTCAAGTGCCATCTTCTTAGGAAGACCACACTGGTGTAGACGAAGGTATGGACCTACTGTGATTACAGAACGGCCAGAGTAGTCTACACGTTTACCTAGAAGGTTCTGACGGAAACGACCTTGTTTACCCTTGATCATATCAGCAAGAGATTTCAGAGGACGCTTGTTAGAACCTGTGATCGCACGACCGCGACGACCGTTATCTAGTAGCGCATCGACAGACTCTTGCAGCATACGTTTTTCGTTACGTACGATGATGTCCGGAGCCGCTAGCTCTAGAAGACGCTTCAAACGGTTGTTACGGTTGATCACGCGACGGTATAGGTCGTTTAGATCAGAAGTCGCAAAGCGACCGCCATCTAGTGGTACTAGAGGACGTAGATCTGGCGGAAGTACTGGAAGTACAGTTAGGATCATCCACTCTGGGTTGTTACCCGAAGTAATGAACGCTTCTACCAGTTTAAGACGCTTAGTTACTTTCTTACGCTTAGTTTCAGAGTTAGTCGTTTCTAGCTCTTCGCGCATTTGTTCCGCTTCAGCGTGCATATCCATAGAACCTAGTAGGTCCTTGATAGCTTCTGCACCCATCTTAGCAGTGAACTCGTCACCCCACTCTTCTAGGCGATCCAGATACTCTTCTTCAGTAAGCATCTGAGATTTTTCTAGATCCGTCATACCCGGTTCAGTTACTACGTACATTTCGAAGTAAAGAACACGCTCGATATCACGTAGAGGGATATCCATTAGTAGACCGATACGAGACGGTAGCGATTTTAGGAACCAGATGTGAGCTACTGGTGAAGCAAGTTCGATGTGGCCCATACGGTCACGACGTACTTTAGTTTGTGTAACTTCTACACCACACTTCTCACAGATAACACCACGGTGCTTCAAGCGCTTGTATTTACCACAAAGACATTCGTAGTCTTTTACTGGACCAAAGATACGCGCACAGAACAGACCATCGCGTTCAGGTTTGAACGTACGATAGTTGATCGTTTCAGGTTTTTTAACTTCACCGAAAGACCATGAACGGATCATGTCTGGTGAAGATAGACCGATTTTGATTGCATCAAACTCTTCGGTCTTATGCTGTGCTTTTAGAAAGTTTAATAAGTCTTTCACAATCAGCTCCTGTAAGGAGTTAAAAGGAGCTCACTCGCTAAAGTGAGCACCTTCTACCAAATAATCGCTTTTGATTCTCTCGACTTTCATCAAGAGAGAAAGAGATTACTCTTCGTCTTCTAGCTCGATGTTGATACCTAGCGAGCGAATCTCTTTCAACAATACGTTGAACGATTCTGGCATACCAGGTTCCATGCTGTGGTTACCGTCTACGATGTTTTTGTACATCTTAGTACGGCCGTTAACGTCATCAGACTTAACCGTTAGCATTTCTTGTAGAGTGTAAGCTGCACCATATGCTTCTAGTGCCCATACTTCCATCTCACCGAAACGCTGACCACCGAACTGAGCTTTACCACCAAGTGGTTGCTGAGTTACTAGGCTGTACGAACCAGTTGAACGAGCGTGCATCTTGTCATCAACAAGGTGGTTTAGTTTCAGCATGTACATGTAACCTACTGTTACAGGACGCTCAAACTCATCACCAGTACGACCATCAAACAGTTTTAGCTGACCAGATGTTGGTAGGTCTGCTAACTCTAGAAGTGCCTTAATTGACGCTTCTGGAGCACCGTCGAACACAGGCGTTGCGATCGGTAGACCGCCACGTAGGTTCTTGATCAGAGTACGTACTTCGTCATCAGATAGAGAAGCAATGTCTACTTTCTGGCGAGTATCACCTAGATCGTAAACTTTTTGTAGGAACTCGCGGAATTTCGCTAGTTCTTGCTGCTCTTTAACCATCTGAGTGATCTTGTCACCGATACCTTTCGCTGCCAGACCTAAGTGTACTTCTAGGATCTGACCGATGTTCATACGCGATGGTACACCCAGTGGGTTAAGTACGATGTCTACAGGCTGACCTTTTTCATCGTATGGCATGTCTTCAACAGGGTTGATCTTAGAGATTACACCCTTGTTACCGTGACGACCCGCCATCTTATCACCAGGTTGGATACGACGTTTAACCGCTAGGTAAACCTTAACGATCTTCAGTACGCCAGGTGCTAGATCATCACCTTGAGTGATCTTACGACGCTTAGTTTCGAATTTCTTATCGAAATCGGCTTTCAGCTCGTCGTACTGCTCTGCTAATTGCTCTAGCTGAGTTTGTAGCGCATCATCTTCTAGCGTTAGTTCTAGCCACTTCTTACGATCAGTCGTGTCTAGTTTCGCTTCAGAGTAACCACCCTCGATCAATACAGCACGAACACGGTTTAGAAGGCCACCCTCAAGAATCTGGAATTCTTCAGTTAGGTCTTTCTTCGCTTCTTTAAGCTGCATTTGCTCGATTTCAAGCGCACGCTTGTCTTTCTCTACGCCATCGCGAGTAAAGACTTGAACGTCGATAATCGTACCTGATACAGAGTTAGGTACACGTAGTGAAGTATCTTTAACGTCAGATGCTTTTTCACCAAAGATTGCACGTAGTAGCTTCTCTTCAGGAGTCAGCTGAGTTTCACCTTTAGGCGTTACTTTACCAACTAGGATGTCGCCACCCTTAACTTCTGCACCGATGTAAACGATACCTGACTCGTCTAGTTTAGACAGAGCAGATTCACCTACGTTTGGAATATCCGCTGTGATCTCTTCAGAGCCCAGCTTAGTATCACGCGCCACACAAGTCAGTTCTTGAATGTGGATAGTCGTGAAACGGTCTTCTTGAACTACGCGCTCAGATACTAAGATCGAGTCTTCGAAGTTGTAACCATTCCAAGGCATGAACGCGATACGCATGTTTTGACCAAGCGCTAGCTCACCTAGGTCTGTTGAAGGACCATCAGCAAGAACATCACCGCGTGATACAGGTTCACCTGGCATCACACATGGGCGCTGGTTAATACATGTGTTCTGGTTAGAACGTGTGTATTTAGTCAGGTTGTAGATGTCGATACCAGCTTCACCTGGTACTAGCTCTTCTTCGTTCACTTTAACAACGATACGAGAAGCATCTACTGACTGGATTACACCACCACGTTTAGCAACTGCAGTTACACCTGAGTCAACGGCTACGTTACGTTCAATACCAGTACCAACAAGCGGCTTATCCGCACGTAGTGTTGGAACGGCCTGACGTTGCATGTTCGCACCCATCAATGCACGGTTCGCATCATCGTGTTCTAGGAACGGGATAAGCGATGCAGCGATAGATACAACCTGGTTTGTCGCAACGTCCATGTACTGAGCGTGCTCACGAGGGTGTAGGCCAGATTCACCTTTCTGACGAGCTGTGATTAGCTCATCTGCAAAAGTACCTTCTTCAGTTAGCGCGGCGTTAGCCTGTGCGATAACGAATTGGCCTTCCTCGATTGCAGATAGGTAATCTACTTCGTCTGTTACTACGCCATCTACTACGCGGCGGTATGGTGTCTCTAGGAAACCGTACTCGTTACAACGCGCAAACGCAGATAGAGAGTTAATCAGACCGATGTTTGGACCTTCCGGCGTTTCGATTGGACATAGACGGCCGTAGTGAGTTACGTGTACGTCTCGAACTTCGAAGCCAGCGCGTTCACGAGTTAGACCGCCAGGACCCAATGCAGAAATACGACGTTTGTGCGTTACTTCTGATAACGGGTTGTTTTGGTCCATGAACTGTGAAAGCTGTGAAGAGCCAAAGAATTCTTTAACCGCAGCAGAGATTGGTTTCGCGTTGATCAGGTCTTGAGGCATGATTGCATCAAGATCGCCTAAGCTTAGACGCTCTTTAACCGCACGTTCAACACGTACTAGACCTACACGGAACTGGTTCTCAGCCATTTCGCCTACAGAGCGGATACGACGGTTGCCTAGGTGGTCGATATCGTCCACTTCGCCTTTACCGTTACGGATCGCGATCAGCTTCTTCATCACTTCAACGATATCTTGCTCGTCAAGTGTGCCTTGCTCTAGTGCATCTTCACGCTCGATTGAGCTGTTGAACTTCATACGACCAACAGTTGATAGATCGTAACGCTCTTCTGAGAAGAATAGGCTTTCGAATAGTGCTTCTGCAGCTTCTTTCGTTGGTGGCTCACCAGGGCGCATCATGCGGTAGATTTCTACCAATGCAGAAATACGATCAACTGTACTGTCGATACGTAGTGTTTCTGACATGAATGGACCGTGGTCTAGATCGTTCGTAAATAGAACTTCTAGTGCTTTGTGGCCAGCCTGAGATAGGTTCGCTAGTGCTTCCAGGCTGATTTCCTGGTTAGCATTAACAATGATCTCGCCAGTTGCTTCGTTGATGTAATCTTTAGATGCAACTTTACCAACGATGTACTCAACTGGTACTTCGATGTGATCAACGCCATCTTTTTCTAGTTGGCGGATATGACGAGCTGTTACACGGCGACCTTGCTCAACGTAAGTGGTTCCGTTCGCTTCGATGTCGAATGACGCAGTTTCACCACGTAGACGATCTGGAACCAACTCCATTAGAAGAGTTTGGTCTTTCACTTCGAAGTTCACTTTCTCGAAGAAGATATCTAAAATTTCTTCAGTCGATTTACCTAGTGCACGAAGGATGATCGATGCAGGTAGTTTACGGCGACGGTCGATACGAACGTATAGGTTATCCTTAGGATCGAACTCGAAATCAAGCCACGAACCACGGTAAGGAATTACACGTGCGTTGTATAGAACTTTACCTGAAGAGTGGGTCTTACCCTTATCGCTGTCGAAGAACACGCCTGGGCTTCGGTGCAGCTGGGATACGATAACCCTCTCGGTACCATTAATTACGAAGGTACCATTATCTGTCATAAGCGGAATTTCGCCCATGTAGACTTCTTGTTCTTTAATGTCTTTTACAGTACCTGCTGGCGCGTCTTTATCAAAGATCACTAGACGCAGTTTTACGCGTAGTGGCTTTGAGTAAGTTACACCGCGGATTTGACATTCTTTAACGTCAAAAACTGGCTCACCAAGACGGTAGCTAACGTATTGCAGCTCAGAATTGCCGTTGTAGCTCTGAATTGGGAATACAGAACGGAAAGCAGCTTCAAGACCGTATTGACCTTCAGGATCCTGTTCGATAAATTTGTCGAACGAATCGAGCTGGATCGATAGCAGGTATGGAATGTCCAAAACTTGTGGACGAGTACCAAAGTCCTTACGGATGCGCTTTTTCTCGGTATAAGAGTAAACCATGGGGTTCCTCAGCTCGCTGATAAGTGACCCAAACTGTCCGCCCGCTCCTAGTTACTTAAGGGGGGTAAGGGACAGTGACTAAATAGCTGTTTACTGTAGTGACGCTTCATCTCGTCTGAATGAAACGCTTTTTGCATGGATATCAGGCGCTTAAACAGCGGGAAAATTCGCCCATACCCTACAGCGCAAAAAGGCCGGTGGTTAAATAACCACCAGCCAATAGCCGTTAGGCTAAGAAATTAAGTAATAATTACTTAACTTCAACAACCGCACCAGCTTCTTCTAGCTGAGCTTTAAGAGCGTCAGCTTCAGCTTTGTCAACACCTTCTTTAAGAGGTGCTGGAGCGCCGTCTACTAGAGCTTTAGCTTCTTTAAGGCCTAGACCTGTTGCGCCACGTACTGCTTTGATTACAGCAACTTTGTTAGCGCCAGCAGAAGTTAGGATTACGTCAAATTCAGTTTGCTCTTCAACAGCTGCTGCTGCTGCGCCGCCTGCTACAACTGCAGCTGCAGCAGTAACACCGAATTTCTCTTCCATAGCTTCGATTAGTTCAACAACTTGCATTACAGACATTTCTGCAACTGCGTCTAGGATTTGCTCGTTAGTAATAGACATAACAATTCTCTTTTAAGTCAACAATAAGTTTATTTTGCAACCAGTAAAAAGCAAGGCTTAAGCCGCTGCTTCTTCTTTTTGATCGCGGATAGCAGCGATAGTACGTACCAGCTTGCCAGCTGAAGCTTCTTTCATGCACATCATTAGGCGTGCAATTGCTTCGTCGTAAGTTGGTAGTGTTGCTAGTACTTCAGCGTCAGTTAATGCGCCTTCAAATGCAGCAGCTTTGATCTCGAAAGCTTTGTTCTCTTTAGCGAAGTCTTTGAAAAGACGCGCCGCAGCACCTGGGTGCTCGTTAGAGAATGCGATCAGAGTAGGACCTGTGAAAGTGTCTGTTAGACACTCGTAGTCTGTACCTTGTACCGCACGACGTGCAAGTGTGTTACGAACAACTCTCATGTAAACGCCAGCTTCACGAGCTTGTTTACGTAGAGAAGTCATTGCGCCAACTTGAACGCCACGAGAATCAGCTACAACTGCAGAAAGTGCACCACTGGCAGCTTCGTTGACTTCAGCAACAATTGCTTTTTTGTCTTGAAGGTTTAAAGCCATCTTGGATTTACTCCTGGTTGTCGTTACACCACTCACTATTATCACAACAGTGAGAGCTATTGAGGTGCATTCCCAGAAGAAAGTTAACTATTTACATAGAGCTTTCTGTCAGTTCGGGCACCATCTACGTAGGATAATTAAGCCTATTATTAAAACAGACACCTACGGTCTTGGACGGAGACTGGGTCTTAATTTACTTCAAACTAGTTAATAGTTTGAAGAACCAAAGTTCAGCCCCAACCACAAATATTAGGCGCAAAATTATACACAAATTTCGCGCCTAAGCAAATAAATTATGCTTGAGTGTTCAGGCTAGCCTGATCAACAGCAACACCAGCACCCATAGTAGTAGAGATGCTTACTTTCTTCAGGAAAGTACCTTTCGCTGAAGATGGCTTAGCTTTCTTCAGAGCAACTAGAAGTGCTTCTAGGTTCTCTTTGATCTGCTCTGCAGAGAAGTTTGCTTTACCGATAGTAGTGTGGATGATGCCGTTTTTGTCGTTACGGTAACGAACCTGACCAGCTTTAGCGTTCTTAACTGCTTCAGCAACGTTAGGAGTTACAGTACCAACTTTAGGGTTTGGCATTAGACCGCGAGGACCTAGGATTGTACCTAGTTGACCTACAACGCGCATTGCATCTGGAGAAGCAACAACTACGTCGAAGTTCATTTCGCCTTTCTTAACTAGCTCAGCTAGATCTTCCATACCAACGATGTCTGCGCCAGCTTCTTTAGCTGCTTCAGCGTTTGCACCTTGAGTGAACACTGCTACGCGGATGTCGCGGCCAGTACCGTGAGGTAGTACAGTTGCACCACGTACGTTCTGGTCAGATTTACGAGCATCGATGCCTAGGTTAACAGCAACGTCGATAGACTCAACAAATTTAGCAGTTGCTAGTTCTTGAAGAAGAGCTACAGCTTCGTTGATTTCGTATTCTTTAGTTACGTCAACTTTTTCGCGGATTACGCGCATGCGCTTAGTTAGTTTAGCCATCTTATTAACCCTCTACCACTAGGCCCATTGAACGAGCAGTACCAGCGATTGAACGCTTCATTGCTTCGATGTCAGCACCAGTCATATCAGCAGCTTTAGTTTCTGCGATTTCTTGGATTTGAGCGTCAGTTACTGTACCCACTTTTTCAGTGTTTGGACGACCTGAACCAGACTTAAGACCAGCAGCCTTCAGAAGAAGAGTCGCAGCCGGTGGAGTCTTAGTTACGAATGTGAAAGAACGGTCGCTGTATACAGTGATAACAACTGGAGTCGGTAGACCTTTCTCTAGAGATTCTGTTTTTGCGTTAAACGCTTTACAGAATTCCATGATGTTAACACCGTGTTGACCTAGTGCAGGACCAACTGGTGGACTTGGGTTCGCCATACCAGCTGCAACTTGTAGCTTGATGTAAGCTTCAACTTTCTTAGCCATGATTTTTCCTAAAGTTTGGGTTCAAACGCTAATCAACTGATCAGCTCCCCGATTACATAAAAACTTTTTACTTCACGAGAAGTAAAAAGGCGCGAAATTATAGTCATAATTCGCGCCTTAGACAACCCTTAAAAAGGTGTTTTTTTAATCAAGTTTTTCAACCTGACCAAAATCAAGCTCAACTGGTGTTGCACGACCAAAAATCGACACAGACACTTTCAGGCGGCTTTTCTCGTAATCCACTTCTTCAACAGTACCATTGAAGTCAGCAAATGGACCTTCGTTAACACGTACCACTTCACCCGCTTCGTACATAGTACGTGGGCGAGGAGCTTCACTTGCTTTCTCAAGACGATTAAGAATCGCATCAGCTTCTTTATCTGTGATAGGTGCTGGACGGTCTGAGGTACCACCAATGAAGCCCATGACACGCGGCACACTGCGTACTAGGTGCCATGATTCATCGTTCATAATCATCTGAACAAGGACGTAACCAGGGAAGAACTTACGCTCAGATTTACGACGCTGACCAGCGCGCATTTCCACTACTTCTTCAGTAGGAACCAGTACTTCACCGAATAGCTCTTCCATGCTGTGCATTTTGATATGCTCGCGCAGAGATTGAGCTACACGGCCTTCAAATCCAGAGAAGGCTTGAACCACATACCAGCGTTTTTTTGGAGCTTCACTCATGAATTAAAACCCTCTATACCCCAGTTGCTAGAGCTACTAGACGAACCATAATGCCGTCAATACCCCAAAGCACTAGAGCCATTACAATACTTACAGCTAAAACGATCAGTGTTGTTTGCATGGTTTCTTGGCGAGTAGGCCAAACTACCTTACGAACTTCCATACGAGATTCTTTTGCAAAACTGATCGCTGCTTTACCTTTAGTCGTTGTTGCTGCAACGCCTAAGGCAGCTGCAATAAGAACAACAACGCCTGCAGCGCGAACCACTACAGACATTTCACCATACAGGTAATTACCCACAACAGCGGCCGCTGCTAATACAAAAGCGGCAATCCACTTAAACGTATCTGCTGCGTTCGAGCTATCAGGAGTTTCAGCATTATTTGCTTTCATAAACCAACCTGTCACAAGTCTTACTATAGACGACAACAACCCCGCTGTTGCAGGGCAAACTCCATATCGCTGAAAAAAAATTCAGCGTTACTCCTTAAGATTAAACTACTCAGCCTAATCTTGGTCTGCTCTCAACCAAATTCTGAACAAGAAAACAGCTAAAAAAAAGTTGAGTGCAGAAAAAGGGCATCAAATGATGCCCTTTTTGCTACTGGTTCGTCAAATCTAATTCAAGATTTTCCGAAGACATCCAACAATTCCCTAAAGAATTATTCGAAGATCTTAGCAACAACACCAGCACCTACAGTACGGCCACCTTCACGGATAGCGAAACGTAGACC
>NZ_JBNFXP010000037.1:0-20782 GCF_052877535.1 Vibrio sp. PNB23_22_6
CACTTGAAACGTAACTTTTTCGTCTCGTGTTTTCTTTTCAGTGCTCAATTACTAATTTCTCCGTTAATGCATAACGCTTATTAAACGGCTAAATGCCATTTTTTATTCACCTATAATGCCGCCTTTTCTCTAATGACTCAATTAAATATCAATAAGTTACTCAGAGAAAAGAAAAATTAGATGGCAAGAACGCGCATAATTTGAGAAAGACTTTCTTGTGGCAATCAAACCAGGTGTTCATTATTCCTTTTATGTTAAACGGGCGAGTTTGCTATCAAAAACACCCCTCAGAGCGATTTACAAGGCAAAAAACAGAGCGTTCGTTTGAAACAAAAAACGTCCTCTAAGGGGCACTTTTGTCATCTTTCTTAGCGAGCTGCCTCTCACACCATGCGCTTATCTGAGGCGAGTAAAGAGCAAAAATACTGATCAACAGAGCGACACCAATAATCACAAATAGACCATTCACAAACACCTCCTAACGTCGTTATCCTTTTTCATTTTTACTTTGAAAGGCAAACATAGCGAATACCAGAAGAATAAATGCATATCCACCAATTATACACTTCAACCAAAACTGAGCCTGAGCATTGTCACTAACCGTTACCAACGAAAGACACACGACAAAAATGGCGTTAATAAATTGAATAATATGAAGCATGGCGTTGTTATTCCTTTTTGCTCCACAGTAACACTACTTTCAAACTTCCAAACTCAACACCTTAATCACGTTCTTTAAATCAAGTGTTTTGGAAATTTTTAACTTCGTGATAGCGTGAGTGAAGTATGAAAGTTTTAGCCGATAGTCCCATTTGGATTGTCACTAAACACTCCTACTTGGAGCATCTAAAGTCCTCTTTTAGAGGCTACAACGTGGTTGCCGGAAACGGTAGTATGTCGGACGAGAATCGTCGAGATCGCTTAGGCGGCGAAAGCAGCGACACCGCACCTCTGCTTTTAAGATAAAATTTATCCTCGATGAGGATCATAATGGTCAATATCATTGATATAAGTGCCCATTATGCCATTTCAACTTTTGCTCAAATCAAAGAGCTTAGGACATCATGAACCATGATAGCCTGCGCTTCTTACACCTATTTTTTGTCATTTCAGTTGTCTGAAAACACGTCTTTACTCGACATGTACGTTACATTTTTGTTTACTTCTACTAAGAGAAGCAAACAATGTTCACATCCAACGCTTCGTAGCGAGTTTTAAACCAACTACGATTTCTCATTTAATCATGAGCACAAGTTCATTTTTGAAATCCATTCGAGAACATCGCGCTCGAATACCACGACGACTTTGCTCGTTAATTCCACTGAGATTCATCTAATAGCTTTAGAAAAAAAGCAATTAGACGACAGGCTAACTATCGCCTCTAGATCGAACAAAAATCCTTTTGCCTTCTTACTTCGAGCTTTTTTCGCTCGCGCCTTCAGAAAAGGATCTCTGGTCGTTTTAGGATCGAAAGCCACTCTCACCCACCTCAAAACCACTCCGAAAGGAGCTTAAAAACCAAAAAGTCAGAGCATAGGCGCTAGGGCGAACTCGTTTGAAATAGAGCGTGTTCGATGCAAACCCTAGGCATGTTCACCAAAGACAATATTTCTAAACTCGCCGGTATCAGAGGGATGCAATAAGCCCATTCTTGAAGCACAACAAGCTGATATCCCCGCAATCAAATGTGCGTAATCACTTAACTTAACGTCCTAGACGAGCATGGCGAGACAACAAGCAAACAAGGAAAAGAAACAAGGAACATCGATGAACAGAAATCTTAATGTCCGAAATTTTGGGCTACGTAGCCGTGACGCGACTCGTGCGCTCATGACCGCCTACCAAATGAAAGGTAATGGCTATGCGTCCAATGCAACGGTGCAAAGCGCACTACGTGCCTTTACTCGATTCTTGAAAGAGAACTACCTCATTAAGGATTTACGCAAAGTGGAGCAATGCCATGTAAAAGGGTTTGCGGAGCAGCTTAATGACCGTTACGAGCGTGGTGAAATATCAGCGTCTACCGTTCAAAATTATCTATCTCCAGTGAATGTAGCGATGGAAAACGCCAGATTAGACACCAAATGCCGCGTAGAAGGCGTCAGGGAGGCCGGACTACCAACTAGAACAGGGATAGCCACCCAAGACCAGAGTGCTACTCTAAATGCACACAAAAATGCGTTACAGAGCGTTTCTGAAAGATTGGGGATTCAACTCAACTTACAGAGAGAATTAGGGCTTCGCCTCAAAGAATCTTGTTTGATGGATGCAAAACAAGCTCTAAACCAAGCCTTAACAAAACAGAATGTTCGCATCGAACAGGGAACGAAAGGCGGTCGACCTCGAGATGTTACAATTCATGCCTATTCACAGATTGAAGCGTTACAACGTGCCGTTATGGTTCAAGGAAAAGATTCAAGCCTTATTCCTGAGCATCAAACCTGGGCACAGTATCAATCTCAAGTGTATCGAGAGCTGACATCTCAGTCTTTGCATTGCCATCAAGAACGTCATCACTTTGCTAACGCTATGTACGAACGTCTCATGGGCGTAAAAAGTCCCGTACAAAGCGGCATTTCACATCAATCACATCACGCTTATCTCGCTAGTGTGCTCAGTATTTCAAAGAGTGAAGCTAAAGTTCGAGACGAACAGGTGCGCTTATGTGTGGCAGAAGCCTTGGGACATTCTCGTATTTCCATTACCAACAACTATCTGGGGTAAGTTATGCACCATCAAACTTATGCGTTTATTCATCAATGTATGCTGCCCTATACCAAGAAAGGGAAGAAATCGACGTACAAAAAAAAACAGATGAAACGGCTTATCGCCATCATTAACGATATTTTTCAGCACGAGGGAATAGCGCGACTTGATTCTATTGGGAAACGGCAATTGATTGGGTACTGGAGAAGAACGGAACATGAGCAGTTTGAAACGAGGCGTGCGAAATACACGATCTTGAAAAAATTCTTTGCTCTATATCATCCCCAAGTGACGGTTCCAGAGCCTAAAAAACGTCCTCTAACCCCATCTGGCAGGATTGTTGTCACTGTTAAAATTTAACCAGTTAGGGTGGTAATGAATGAGTTTTGAATCGCATTCCAACAGAAACAAAAGAAGCGATATTGAAGAAGCTACTACCTCCTTATTCAATGTCTGTAAGCCAGGTAGCAAAAGAGGAAGGTATTAGCACTGCAACCTTGTATCATTGGCGGTAGCAACTTAGACGTTCAGGATCCGCTGTGCCAAATAGTAATACTTCATCAGAGCGTTGGTCAGGCAAGATTAGGAATCTGTGAACCCGTTGGTGAGGTTCATCTAAATCCAGAAAAAGAAGCCGCTTAATAACTAAGCGAATGATGACAACAACCTTGAAAAACGCCGGTACACACTACGTGATGGGCGGATTTTCCAAGGTTTTGTGTTGTGCGTATTACAGAAAACTCTTAGACATTTTCGAGTTAGCTCGGTTAGCTAACTCGAATGGCGACATTTCATAGCCAAAAAGTGCCAACTGTGGTGGTGGGAGTGAAATGCTAATCGAACTAGTTTCCGCATCGAGGTGCGGTTTAAGTCCTAATTATCGCTTAGGCCAATAGATCCACGATGGCTTTACCAACGGCATGAGCACTTGTTGGATTCTGGCCTGTGATAACACGACCATCCACAATCACAAGCTCTTGCCAAGGTTGAACTTTAGAATAACGAGCTGCACTACGTGCCAAAAACTCTTCCAATAGGAAAGGGATATCATTGATAGTGCCAAAATCGATCTCTTCTTCACGAGTGAAACCTGTCACTGACTTAGACGCGAGCAACTTGTTGCCATTACTGAGCGTGATAGGTAGAAGAGCACCTGGGCCATGGCACACGGCTGCTAGAATACCGCCATCTTCATAATGTTTTGCCGAGATTTTTGCGAAGTCTTCGTTGCTCGCTAGGTCGGAAAGAAGACCGAAACCACCTGGATAGAAGATTGCGTCATAGCTATCGCCGTTAATCTGTGACACTGGAATCGTGTTGTTGATACGGTTTTGAAAATCATCATCAGCTAAGATTCTCGCATTTACTGCATCACTCTCGATATCAATACCATATAATGGTGCCTGACCACCTTTAATCGAAGCAATGTCGTAATCAAAGCCAGCATCGAGTAGCTCGCTAAGCGCATGCGTTAGCTCTGGTGCGTAAGTTCCGTTTGCTTTGTCAGTTTCACCAAGCTTCGCATGGTTAGTTACAATAATGAGTACTTTCTTCATGATGGTTTCCTTAGTAGCTTATGGGCATTTATTGAACATCTTTATACTAATTAGACGCTTACATATCATTTGGTTTTGTTTAGGTAAATGTGTCGCGAAACAGTCGCTTACGTTACAAATACGTTTTTTGTCTGATCTCCGACCGATTTCAAGTGGTGGGATGAAAAAAATATCCTTAACATAAAGTTAGATAAAAAAGTTAGGAATCCTTTTACGCACAAGGGTTACACAAAAAATATCTAACTTTTCACTCTAAAATCTATCTTTTTGCATTTATCTTACTCATAAACAGAAAAAATTAGATCGGTTTCTTTTGTAACTCTGTTTAACAGTTTAACTAATTTTTTGCCATTGGTAAGTCATTCTGAGGATATCAGGTTCTGTTCCAAGGTGGCCTGTAAGTACATGCTTGCCGACAATAGGCTGACTCGAAGGTGGACACTTATTTGTCACTGCCTTTGTTAAATTAGCTTTTGATGAATTATTAAGAGTATGTCAAACCTCTGTTCGAGTGATCAGTTTTCTCATCCATTCCAACATTAGAAAGCCGGGGCAATGCCCGGCATAATCATTAGTTTCCTGATGGCAAGTTAGTTACATCTATCCGAGTAGCTGTTTTTGACGTAAACGCCTTCAGATACTGGTTGATGTCTTCTTGACTCAATGAATCAATCACACTATCAGGATTAACTACAGCCAAAGGATCGGCATCGGTAAGTACATAGTTGAACATCATTCTTGCCTGCTCTTTTGGTTGAGATAAACCATCTTGTAGGGCATGAGATAACTGCTTTGTTGTACTGTTGAACTCTTCTATGGTGGCTCCATTACCAATAGAGTTAACAATCTGGTTCAGGGCTGTTCGTGCCTCTTTTCGTTTGATGAGAGAAGAGTTGATCACAATAAACAGTTGCTGGGTGTCTGCACCTTCAGGCCAAATTACAAAAGAGTGAGGTGAGTAATCCAGACTCCCGAATTCCCTGACTTGTTCCGTCAAACGGGAAGTTACAATACGCCCTGCTATGTCAGCCAAGAAATAATCCTTAGTGGTTTTCTCCTTCGCATTACGCGCGAACATGGAAAATAACTCCACATTATTACCTGCCGGTCCAAACGCGATTGTGAGTTCCTCATCATTAGGATCTAACTTCACTTGATAGAGCTCATTAGCGGATAACTCATTGAACGTCATAGCCGCCAGATACTTTCTTGCCAGTGGTTTTAATTCGTCTACTGCGATATCTCCCGCGATGACGTATACCATTCCACGATTGGTTTTCATGAGGTGCTCATAGGCAAGTTTCACGTCACTAGACGTCACTTTTTCATAATCATCTAACGCTCTCGTATGGCGAACGGAGTCAGAATCATAAATTGCATTTGAGACTGCCTTAAACGCCTTTCCATCCGCCGATTCGAGATATTGCCGACTGCCTGTTATAAATTGCGTTTTGTAACGGGCAAACATCTCTTCATCAAGTGTTGCGTGCTGAAAGCCTTGATAAATGGAGGCAAGGACCAAAGGCAACGAGGCTTTGGTTGATGCTCCATAGAAACCGTGCAAATGTTCCCAAATGATTGGTTCAAGATAAGCATTTTCTTTGAGCATCAAACGATTGTAATCATTGGAGGAAAAACCTCCAAGACCACTCTCAGCATAAGCTCCTACAATCAAATCGCCAGCGGGACGAAGTGAAGGCGAAAGGGCTGCCAGTCCACCTTTTGAGCCTGCATAAACGTGAACTTCATCGCCAGCATTCGGCATATGCCTTAGGTAAACCGTTACCTCATTGCTAAGTTGCCACTTGGTCGTGCTGGGGTCGAGCTTCTCAATTAACACGATTTCACCGCTATTACTTGGCTGGGGAAAGTCTGATAGTACTTCCGGTAATATTAGCGCTTTGCCGCTCTGCTTGAACGTTTTCTCCATATCAGAAACGAAAGCCAATTGTTCTTGTCGTGCTTCAGTGAAAAAGTTATGACGATCGATGGTAACGAGAGTTTGGATATCATCACTTTCAAGCAAACTTGTTAGCCTCTTGTTAAACCACGCTTTGTCAGCACGATTGACCAAGTCTTCAGATAACGACTTGTAAGTCTCTGGAGATAATGTTTGTCTGCCTATCATACGAAAGAAGACATGATCCTCGGCAAAGTTACGTGCCGTGTAGTTGTCCGCAAAGGTTGATTCGAGTTTTAGGAAAGCACTAGCTTGTGCATCCAGCTCCAAAGTGCTTAAACCATGGTCTCTCAACGTTGCCAGCTCTTTACCCAAAAACTGCATTGCTTTTTGTTGGTCCTGCGCTTCATAGGAGATATGGATTTTCATCACCATATGCTCAAACCATTGAATCAGAACTGCATGAGTATTTTGAATGGGTACGTTCAAATCACGCGCCCGATCGTTCAAGCGCGTGCTGATGGCATTAGACAAGATGCTCGCCGCTGCAAAGTCTTCAAAATCAGCTGCCGACACCATTGGGTTTGCACCTAGATCCAACAGTAAGGTCGTTGATGGGAATGAACCGTCATTGCCGCCGAGAACGGTACTATTTGAGCGTTTAAGTGGTGAGATATTCTTGGTAGGAGCCCCTTTTTCTGGTGCAGACCACTGGCCAAAAATGGCATCCACCTCGGTAATCACCGAAGTAGAGTCAACATCACCAGCAATAAAGATTTCACTGCGATTTGGTGTGTAGTGAGTTTGGTAGAAATCTCTCAATCGGCGCTCTGAGATATTTTGAATACTGTCTTCGTTGCCAATAACATACCCTTTGGCATCGTATAACTGTTCTGCAATTAATTGGTAAATTTCAAAATCTGGATTTCCATGTGCTTGAAATCGAGAACGCATTTCTCCCAGAACAACGCCCCGCTCTTTAGACACTTCCTCAGGATCTAGAGACAGTGAAGTCGCAATTTCTCTGAACCAGGTTAAGGCGTTGGTAAGTTTGTCATCAGAAGGAAGATCCACCTGATAGACGGTATTCGCATGTGTAGTGAAAGCATTGAGGTGCTGGCCGAACGCGACACCGTCTTCACCGAATAGAACGACTATCTCATTTTTAGGAAAGGACTCACTGCCGTTAAACGCCATATGTTCAAGAAAGTGCGCATAACCTTTTTGGTCATCCGCTTCATCTCTAGAACCAGTGCGAACCAACAAGCGCGTCGATACCGCTTCCCCCGGTACTTCTTTTATATGAAGAATGAGTCCATTGTCTAATGTTATCGTTTGCCAACTCGTATCAGCCGTAAAAGACTGATCGATAAGGGTAGTTTTGCACCCCAATAACATAGCGCCCAATAAAAAACAGGCGAATAATTTTTTTGTTGCCATAATTGTTCCTCCCAAGCCAAACTGAACAAGAAACATACTACAGTGGGCCTAAATAGCTTTAATCGTATAGAGGGTATGCGATCACTTTCAAGCATTTGAACAGTACTCATGCAACACGTTCTAAGAGATGAAACATTGATGAGTTCTTATTAGAGCCAATGATTGGACTGCCACCGATCTCCTAGACAAATTTCGCCTATTCTTGGACTGATGAAGCAATTTGACTAGAGTCAGGCTGTGTGTATGGTTATCGAAAAATTTACAGTGACCTGCGAGATGAAGGGGAAATTAGTGGAATTAACCAAGTTCATCGTCTAATGAAGCGAGAAGGTATTTAGTCGCAAAGAGTCTATCGAAAGCCACGCGCCAAAGGTGGTATCGAAAACATCATTGTTTCTAACAAGCTCGCCCAAGAGCTCACCCGCACGCGCCCAATCAATCATGGGTAACTGATATTACAGATATCAAAACGCACGGAGGCTGGCTGTATCTGGCGGTAGTTGTAGACCTGTTCTCTCGGCGGGTAATTGGTTGGTCAATGAAAAATATCCAAAGAGCTTGTCCTTGATGCCTTGCTTACGGCAATTTGGCATCGTTCACCAATAGAAAAAGTTAATCAAATAAAAACATAGGTACTGTTATCTATATCAAACAACTATTTATACATGTTGACTGTAAAAAAGACCTGCAGGTAAAAAACTAGTCACGGTTTAGTGACAGACTTACCTTATGGCTTTCAAGATGGTTTTCTAAAATTTCTTAAACCATTCGATGCGTCTATTATTTTCGCATACCAAAAACACCAAACATCCGAGTAACTTTTAAATATCGCAATTAAAAACAATAAACAACATGTATAAACCATTGCACCAAACAAAACATTAGAAAGCATGCCAAGCAATGTCATACTGTCATCAAAGTATACACTAGATAAAGCAATATACATAAAAAAGGATGCTGCTACGGGGACAATTATAATCTCTAACATTTTCTTTATCGAAAAGCTTATCGTAATCCTTGCAAATATAATAGCAAACAAGAAAGTTGCCAAACCAATATAACCTCTAAATTGTGAGAATTGGTCAACACCATCATATGTAAATGATATTGCAATGAATAATAAGGACATCAATCCAAAAAGATCATTGAACACACCAAATTTTGGCATTCCTAAATAATCAAACAGATTATTTGTCATTGCGCTAATAGGGTAAGCGATCATCAATATAGCGAGCGATGACATAATAGGTGCGGTATCACTCCATTTCTCGCCAAGTATAACAGTACAAAATTGCGGCGCAATAAACCAAATACCCACGACACTTGGAATGAGGAATAAATATACAAGTGCTAAGTACTTATAAGATTTATCCAACAACTCATTTTTATTATTTTTATAATTAGCCATACCTGGAAACATTGCCTGACCAGCAGGCATAATAATTTCAGAGAACGGCATAATGGCAAAATCCAACCCTACCTTATATTTACCAATAGATGACACATCAAATAACTTGCTGACAACAAAAGTATCCCCTCTGTTTCTACAATAGCTTAGAACATTCCTAAATACGATAAATATAGAAAATGAAAACATCGAACGTTCAAACTTAAATCTAAACTTAGGCCGATAATCACATATAATATAGCTACCAAAAAGATATATCCAGACAGAAGCGCCACTACCAACAATCAATGCCCAATAGTTTGGTGAGAAATAAGCAAAAATTACAGTTACCACTGTCGATATAACTTTAACAACCAACTCAAGATAAGAGATCATTTTAAATTCTAGGTTTTTTTTAAGTTTAATCAACCCAATATTATTGAACGAAGAAAAAAAACCATTAACCGCTACCACTGTGATAACCAAATCCAACCTTGGCTCATCAAAGTAATAAGACATATAAGGTGAAGCTATAACCAAAGCCAAGCTAATCGTTAACTTTAATATTATATTAAGCGTCCATCCAGAGTTCATATCCTCGGGACTAAGACTAGTTTTAGTTATTAAATAACGGTCGATACCAATTGCCTGAAGCGTTTCAAAGAAACCAATACAAATTCCAGCCAATGCAATAATACCGAACGATTCAGGAGCTATCAGACGTACAAGGATTAAAGTACTACCAATGCCAATAGTACGAACACCCCACTTTCCAAACACATTCCAAAAATATGCATTTATCAATTTTTTTTGAACATTCAACTTTACACCTAACTTAATTTATTAATACCGTTATCTATTCGATCATTCAATATTGACTACTACGGTGCTCTGCCGATCAATTAATTATCTAAGATTTTTATATTTCCATAATAGATTTATAATAATATCTCTTCACATGCATTGTTTTGTTAAAAAAATTTTTTAATTTTATCATTGTCACACACCCTACTAGGCAAAAAAACGGAACTACCTGAAATGGAATTGAACCAGTCAACATATTGAAATAGTGCTTGTTTAAAATTATCTAAATCTTTTTCTGTTCTCACATACGGAGTCCCGCCGACTTTTACACTAGGCGAGTGAAAGGAAACCACAAACTCGTTCTGACCAATACTCATTTGGCTCTCAGTCATCGCTTTCATAAGTGGGTAAGAAAAACCTTCCGGCGACAAACGGTATTTTCTGATTCGTAACATCCGTGCAATCAAAGGATACGTCTTGTTTCGCTGTATAAAGCCAATGGTCGAAGGCGTAAGGTTTAAGTGTTTTTCAAGCCGTTTGCTTATCGCGCCCATTGAACAAGTATGGGGGATATACGTCAGACCGTCTTTGGTATGTATTTGATTGGTATAGTCGACAAAGTTCGGACCTTGAACATGAGAAAAGTTGGAGTAAGCGGAGATGCTTAAGTCTACTTTATAACCTAACTCTTTGAGTATCTCCGCACTGTTTGTGCCAATACCATATCTTCCCGCAAGGTATGTGACAGGTCGAGTTCCGGTTTCTTCTTCTATCTTTTCTGTGAGCACTCTGATTTTATTAAATTCCATATCCCGAGCCAGATTCCCGGGGAAAGAATATCGATTCGTTACTTCATTTTGGTCATGTTCAAAGGGAGGGTTCACCCAGGGGTGCAAGTGCGTCGCAAATTCTATCTTGTTTCCTTGTAACGGCTTAAAATGTTGGATGACCTTTTTCCCATCATCGCTTGTAACGAAAGGGTAATCCATGGCTAAGGTTACTTTGCCACCCACCTTTATTATTTCATCGACCAACTCAATCAACTCACTACCATGATTTACTCTCGTATTTGACCGGAAGAAGCCCCCATCCCAATCAAATTCTTCCTCAGCATGTATAACGACACTCAGTTTTAGTTTTCTCATCGCTTCGCCTCTCTATAAATTTCAATAAAGTTATTCAATGCGTTTGTTATTTTTTTGTAGCACTCAGCAATGGTCTCTACATCACTCTCATACGGATCTTCAATTTCACTAAGGTCGGGATAACGGCTGTCTAGAAAATCTGCAGCGCAGTATGCATGGTGGATTCGGTAACTTGTGTTAATGGCATGTCGGTTCTTTTCGTCAAAGTAAATCACGATGTCCGTTTCATTAAGATCCAGCTGGCTCAAACATTTAGAAGTATGATGATTTAAATCACACTGCATCTGTTGTGCCGCTATTTTTGCGATATTTGGACTCGTTCTTCGTTCTTTTTGATGAAAACCAAAGGAGTCAATCGGCAAAGTTAGTTCATCTGAGATTAATAGATTGGAAAAATATCTTTCTGCAAACGGGCTTCGAATAATATTGCCGTAACATATAAAAACGACTCTTCTTCTCGGGTTACTTAACAGTAACATTCGTAGTTGACCTTTGACCTTCCATCTACGATAAAGCGTGAGATAACGATTTTTTTTGAGGATAGGATTGGTAATGTTTGTTCTAATACTTCTTACTTCTGCAATAAATGGCTTGGGATCATCAATGCGTAAACTATCAATGCTTTCTTTAGGTGCAATACATCGCATTATTTTAGCGAGACGTGACCCCATATGTGTTAATGCTTTTAAACGCCCTCCTTCTCTTGAGAACTTTTCGCTTTCACGTTTAATTTCATACAGATCAGAAGTCAATGATCGGGCGGTGATACCAGCAGAATATTTGCCTGTAATTGAGGGTTCAACATTATGGTAGAGGTAATCAACATACATCCTCGGAAAGTCGACGCCGGCATATTCCGCTAAAGGAAGTCCGCCCCACACTCTTGCGTTGACCTCGACTAAAATCCACTGATTGGTTTGTAGGTTTCTTCGAAACTCAAACATTGCTAAACCGGTTAGCTTTGTTTCACGGCAAATCGCCTCTACTGCAGTTAGTTGTTCTAGCTCAATTTCCGTGCTAACTCGATAGGAACTTCCTCCCCCAGAGTACGGCTCTGCCAATCTTCTATAAGAAAATGCAGAGTGAACTTTTCCTTCCAATGAAAGAACAGATAACCCTTCTCCATTCCCTTTAAAGTAGCTCTCAACTAAGCAATATTTACTGTCCGAATTGGAATGTATGAAATCTGTAAAGTCTCGTTCTGCATTAACAATGACAACTTTATTTCTTTTCTCTAAAGACGTCATTTCAAAAGATTGCAGCGGCTTAAGTACAAACTTCTCTCCAAATTCATTTTTCAACTGCTGGTAGTCATATTGAGAATGTTTGATTAAGTTTCCATTTGCTACAGGGACTTGACACCGTCGCGCGACTTTTTTCGTTTTCCACTTATCAAAAAGAACATCAAGAGATTCTTGGTTGGCGATGGCGAGCTTAGTGGTTACAGGTAAGCTACCCCTTATCTTCCAAAGTGGGTAGATTGCTCTTTCATCACAAGGAAAAATCACGTCGTAATGATACCTTTCAACCAAGCACAACACATTGGCTAGCCACTGTTCATGCGTATAGGCTTGATAATCATAAAAGAATGATTGCGATATGTATTTGCTTTGTAATGAGGCACTTTTTCGATCATAGCACACTACGTGCACCGTATAGCCGGCCCTACCAAGGGAGCGTATCACCGAAAGAAAGCTACGCGTGTCTTCGCCTAAAACGAGAACCGTCGGCGATTCCTTTTTAATTTTTGTTGTTTGTGCTTCAAAATCGTCCGTTATCTGAAGCGCCTTTTCCGCTTTCCGTGCTCTCACTACCCTTACCTTCTATAATTCCTGTGGCAACTAAGGCTATCAACCATCCCTGTTTTACTTTTCCAGTAAGTATAGTCATCCATTCTGTACTGAAGGTCTAATTTTCTTTAATACATTCAATATAAAAGCATATTCGTCGAGCCATTGTTTTGAGGAGAAAATTACCACTAACATAAGTGGGGCATAAACTAAGATGCCAACCAAAATCAAAATCATTAGATTTATCACATCTGGATAATCAAGCAGCCCTTCAATAATGGTCACAACGTGCACCATCACCATGGCAGGAAGCATGGGAGCAAGAACAACTAGCATTAACCGAAGAACGGACATACCAACAAGAGCCTTATAGGACAGACATAGCAAAAATATAAACAAACCCACCAGTAGAACTCGATACTCGGTATAGACCAATAGTTCAAAACTGCCGCTTCTAGATAGCCAGATGATTATGCTCACAACCGCAGCTATCATTATTATATCGAGCAGAATCAGATACTTTATTTTCGATAAACTCGTTAAAACCGCCTGTAAAGATATGTTTAATGGCATTGACAGCATAAGTATGGCTAACATGCCTATTATCGGCGATGCTTCAGCCCATTTGTGGCCTAAGACAACATTTGTAAAAAGATCACTCAATGCAAAGATGCCGAGCACAGAAGGAACAACCAAAAGATAGGAAATAGCTAAATATCTCAAGATACTATTACTCAATTGTTCCCTATCTTCTCGTACTTGCGTTAGCCCCGAATACATCGAGCTTGTTGCAGGTGCAATCAGCTCAGTAAAAGGAAGCCAGGCAAACTCTTGACTAACACGATAGATCCCCACGTCACTACTGGTTAAATAACGCCCGAGCAAGATGGCATCGATACGCGAACGCAAGTAACCGCTCGTCATGGACAGCAAGTGCCACTTAGAGAAAGACCATTGTTGATGCCATAACTTAATTGACCATTTGGGACGATACGGATGAATCATATACGACCCTATCACCGTCATAACTTCACTGGCGATCAGACCAATCACCAAAGCCCAGTAGTTTTTAAGATACAGCGCCAACGCTAACGTCACTGGAACAACCGCTATCTTAACGGTAACGGAAAGTTGAGTGAGTGGTTTGTAATTGAGTTCTCTTTCAAATCTAACCAAACCCACGTTTTTGAATGCGCTTAACACCGGAATTAAACAAGATACTAGTAACACGTCTACTAATGCGGGCTCATTCATATAGACTGCCAATTGTTTTGCCAACATGGCTAACGTCATACTGCAAACGAGCTTCAATGTGATATTCAGTGACCAGGCGCTATCTAGCATTTCATCCGAGCATAGTTTTGCTTTTATCAAGTATTTGTCAGTACCAGCGTTGGAAAGCATGACAAAAAAGGCCATAACGATACTGGCTAACGCGACAATACCAAAATCTGCTGGTTCTAAGATCCTGACTAGCAATAGCGTGCATATCAAGCCTACGCTTCTGTTCAACCATTTTGCTAAGAGGTTCCAAAGGTAGCCAATCGCAATCTTTTTATTCAAATCGGCGAGCATTCCACAATACTCCTAGTGCAATTCACTCATTTCGGTCCACCAATTAATAGTTTACAACTCATGGCGATGCCCTCCTTTAGTTGGGCCCTTTAGTTGGGCCCATGATTCGGCTCTTAATCCAAAGTTTTGTATTACGAAAAGCGTGCTCCAACATGAGCAATGAGCTTGGATGTTCGAACTGATTAACCGACAACTCTCCCTTGGTATTAGAAAATGTCTCTTTGTATCTCGCCGTTCCACCCATGAAGTCGTAAGAGGAGATACCTTCTTCTAATGCCTTATTAATCAGTAAATAGTGCGAAACGAGACCAGGCTTATACTGCTTACTGC
This sequence comes from Vibrio sp. PNB23_22_6, assembly GCF_052877535.1. NCBI lineage: Bacteria > Pseudomonadati > Pseudomonadota > Gammaproteobacteria > Vibrionales > Vibrionaceae > Vibrio > Vibrio sp. PNB23_22_6. Next base: position 14,634 of record NZ_JBNFXP010000037.1, read on the forward strand.
TGCGACAATAATTGATCGCACATAGGTAGAAATAAATATGGTTGTCGTGCCTAAAGTTGTACATGACCGACAAGGTCTCGTTACCTGCTTTAATGTGATAGAGCTCGACTGCGCCAGTATGGATACCTTGTTCAATCAAACGCTCGTGGAAAGCAATGAAATCATCGTTAGAGAATCCACTTCGAGAATGCTCACCATTCCATCGAGCCAAATGAAGCGGTTTCGCAATTTGTAACATCTCCTTGGCTTGTTCGAAGGTTCTCGCCTTTTCCAAAGTAATATCACCAATCTCGTTATACTTCTTGATACTTCTTACAATCTGATACCGAGAGTTACGTGATAAAAATTGAAGTACTGACTGATCGTTTTCCCTTAGCTGTTCTAAGTTGAGGGCGTAATTATTGGTTTCCCACACGGTTCTTTTCTTTAACCCTAAGCGGCTAATATAATCAAACTTGGTATTGTCACTGGCTCCGATGACAATCGCATCAGACTTATCTACTTCGTAGGTAAGGCGTTCAATCATAGCAGCGCGAATTGCCTCTTCATCCTCTGCATCCATGAGAAAATCGTTGTACTCAATCCAAATCTGATCATGTGCAGGGATGCCTGTTCGGTGAAGAAAGTGTTTGCTTTTAAAGGAAATAAAAAGAAAGTGCTCGGATTGAGTCACAATTATCCCCAATCCAACTGTTCTATTATTTTTCCGTGCTTCTATCACCGCAAAATCTTTAACAAAACAATCTAACCAAGAACCAATCCATAACCACGTAAGGAAAAAATTGGGTTTAGCGTGCAACTCTAAATCACACCACGCCTCACTCAGCCATTCCTTACTTGGTTTTTTGTATATCTCACACTGAATATTATTCCGCTGCCAACTATTCAAAATTCGTCCTTAAATATTACGTGGCCCATCCATTTGGGTCTCGTCTTCCTGGCGACATCTCCTCGAATTTGCATGAAACTGCCATTGCACGATTCAGTCACACCATCCAATTATGGGTTGAACATCATCCCTTTGCTTAAAAATAAATGAAAATTTATACATTTAACTAATAGCGTCTATTCTAAAAATGTTTAAACTTTTTAATGCCGAGATATATCATGTCATATGAAATGGATTTTGTACCTAACCGACTTGCTCTAGTTGGACTGACAATTGCGACTCTACTTTTCTCGAAAGAAGGCTTTGCAAACAAATACATTGATAGTGCTAAAGTGTACCTCAGTAAAAACGAGACTAACGCTGCCATGATTGAGCTGAAAAATGCTATCCAGAAATCCCCTGAAGATGGCTTAGCTCGCTTTATGATAGGGAAGATCTATCTCGAACAGGGTTACTATGCGAATGCTGAAAAAGAACTATCTAGGGCGATAAAATATGGTCATAACATCGATGAAAGTTTGCCACTCCTGGCTCGTTCATTGCTAAACCAAAACAAATCCGACGAAGTAGTGTTACTTCTCGAAGAATTTGAGCTCAGTGATTCCCCTTCCTCTTCCGATATACTCGCTATCGCCGCAATGGCCGAAATCAGATTAAGCAATCTTGATAGCGCAAAAATGTTAATAGACCAGGCTGGTCAAGAAACCGTTTATGCCAAACTCGCCCACGCAACATATCTAACGGCGAGCAATGAAAAGGATCTGGCTTATCAAGAAGTCAAACAACTTTTAGCATCTGAGAATTCGAATAGCGATATTTGGAAACTAAAAGGCCATATAGAACTAGCAAAGAAAGAATTTGATAAAGCGTATGACAGCTACACTCATTGGTACAAAATTTCACCAGGTGCAAAGCAGTATGCATTATTTTTCATGGCGAATGCGTTGGTTCATGCCGATCGGTTTACCGAAGCAAAACCCATGGTAAAACAGTTGCTAAAAATAAATAATCAAGTTCCTCAAGTTAACGAACTTGAAGCCATGATTCTATATTCGGAAAAAGATTATGCGACGGCAAAAGTTCATGCCGATCGTGCATTAAATAATGGATCGAGTAGTCTTGGTGCGTCAACGATCTCCGGGGTGTCCGCATATCAACTTGGCCAATACGAACAAGCGCACAGAATATTTACTAAAATTGCCCCACAATTACCAGCCAATCACCTCGTCCATCGCCTCTACAGCACCACTCAGCTCAAGTTGGGTTATTTTGATGAAGCAATTGAATCACTTAATAACTATGAGATCAAATCGCCAGAAGACAGCCGGTTTGTATCTCAAGCCAGTTTAGAGCTGGCTAAAGTAGGAAAACATCAATCCGCTTTGAAATTGGCCCAAAAAGCTTCTGTCAACAATAACAGTCAGGCTGAAGCTACGGTTGGCTTGATCAAGCTTTCCAACAATGATGCTTCCGGTGTAGAAAATCTGCAATCCGCTTTACATAGTGACCCTTCACTCGAAGATGCGAAGCAAGGGCTAATTAACTACTATTTAGCTCGTGCTCAGTGGGATGAGGCTGATGCGATCGCCGATAACTGGCTCGCCAACCAATCAGATGATATTAGCGCATTAATGGTTAAAGGTCTCGTATCCAAAGAGAAAGGGCAACTTGACGCCGCTAAATCTTATTTTAACCAAGTTAGAAAAATTAACCCGAATAATGTCCAGTCTATCGTTGAGATCGCAGCCATTGAGTTCGATACTGGCAACACTGAGAACGCATTAGCTTTACTCATCGAAGCCAAAAAACAGATGCCAAGCAACCATAAAGTAAATGGACGATTCATTGATTACAGTCATCAAATGAAGCGACTACCAGACGCACTTGTGCTGCTCGACGAGCAAATTGAAGCAGATCCATTTAATCGCCATTTAAAAATTCAAAAAGCCAATGCATTGTCATTATCCGGCAACAAACAAGCGGCGATTCATTTGCTTGAAGCGCTACCTAGCGTTGACAAAGATGCAACAGTTTGGAAGCTGCTTGGCGGACTCTACCTTTCATTGGGGGAGCGTTCCGAAGCGAAGAAGAGCTATCTAAACTGGATCTCTGCAGAACCTTATAATCCAAGCCCTTACATACAAAGTATTCATTTAGCCAGCAACGATAATGATATCAAAGAAAGTTTAAAACTCACCAAGAAGGCTCAAAAGATTTTCCCTAACAACATCCTATTTCCTTTAATAGAAGTAGAGCTACTGATTAAAAAGGGCGATCTTAAATCAGCAACACGCAAGATAAATACCCTGCCTGATGAAGTGCAGAAAACCCCTCATGTACTGCGTCTTCAGGGACTGATTTACATCGCAAAAGAAGACTATAACGCCGCAGTCGAAGTACAAAAGAAACGCTATGAACTCCTACCAAACCTACAGACAGCCAAAGAGCTCACCGCTATTTATCAATTAAGCGGGCAAACGCAGCGAGCCATCGATTTCTTAAACAGCGTCATTGACGAACATGGTGAGTCTGCTGCGCCTTTAAAGCTCAAGCTGGCTGAATTGCATATCGAGTCGACGCCCAACAAAGCAATTGAGCAATATGAAGATATTATTACTAAGTACCCCACAAACGCGATTGCGCTCAACAACCTTGCTTGGCTTTATTTAGACAAAAACCAAACTGATACCGCTTGTAAATACGCACAAAAAGCACATGAAGTGGCTAGTCAGAGCTATCAAATCGCCGATACCTACGGTTATTGCTTACTTAAGTCAGGTAACATCAGTAAAGCATTAGAACTTCTTGAATTAGCCTATAATCGTAACCAACAAAGTGCCGAAGTTGCACTGCATTTTGCTGAAGCGCTGCTTTCAGATCAACAATTAGAACAAGCTGGTGACGTGTTGTCGAAGATCGTCACTAAAGACCCTCAATTGGTTGCAGCTAAGAGCGAACTTGAAAGTCAGGTAAGCCGTTCAGGTCAATAAACATTCAAACCGAAACCATCGTCCGATTTAGTACCTTTCTAAATCGGACACAACTGGGAATGAATACTTATGACAAAAGGATTACTCTACATCTGTTACCTTTTCGTGTTATCACTAGTCTCTTCAACTCATGCAGCAGGCTTACCTAATACCATCGAAAAAATAAAGCCTTCGATTGTTGCGATAGGGACATACAACCGCCTTTCATCACCAACATCGAACATACTTGGGACAGGATTTGTCGTTGGAGATGGGCATCAAGTCGCAACCAATGCCCATGTCATCCCATCCAACCTCAATGCAAAAAAAGAAAAACTGGTGATATATATTGGACAAGGGGCAAACATAGAAATGCGCTATGCAAACGTCGAGCAACTTGATACCCAGCATGATTTGGCTGTGATTAAAATATCAGGCAAGCCACTCAAACCGTTATCTTTATCATCAAAACATGTAAAAGAAGGCGAACTTTTTGCTTTTACCGGCTTCCCTATCGGCGCAATACTAGGTCTTAATCCTGTCACACACAGAGGGATTATATCTAGCATTACTCCTGTTGCTACGCCCGCAAAAAACACAAAATCGCTTACAATAAAGCAATTGAAAGCGCTTAAAAACCCTTACAATGTTTATCAACTTGACGCCACTGCCTATCCTGGCAATAGTGGTAGCCCCGTTTTCGACCCACAAACGGGTGAGGTCGTGGCGGTCATCAATAAAGTGTTAGTCAAATCTACCAAAGAATCCTTGTTATCTGACCCAAGTGCGATTACCTATGCAATCCCCATCAAACACTTAAAAAAGCTGTTATAGACCATTATTCATTGATAGGTATCGTCACATTTTTTTGCGTGCATATCTGCCAATTGATTTAGTTGTTTGTACAGATCAAAACACTAATTCGCCCCTCCAAACTCATTGGGAGAACAGTAGCGTATTGATTTGAAAAATATTAGAAGAGTTACTATGCTTAGATTCACATAAGAAAACATCTATCAACAAGGAAGTTAAACGATGTCGCTATTCGAAGAAGCAAAGCAGATTGATAGCACAATGTTTAAAATATTTTTTGATCGTAGCCCTTGCGCACTCATTGTGACAGACAGAGACCTCCTAACTATCTGCGCAAACCCAAAAGCAAGCAAACTGCTTAATCAATCAATGCTCTCTGACCAACCTTTTCTTTCTTTTTTTGATGATACATCTAAAGAGAAGATTAAACATTACCTCAGTACTTCTCAGTTTGTTGAGTCTTTGTCGCTCGACGTTGCACTCATAAACGCCGATGCTGAGTGTTGTTGGCTTGAACTTGCAGCAAACAAGCATCGTAGTGATAGTGAAGTTATTATTTGGAGCCTCAGTGACATTACCCAACGCAAGGCGCGCGAGAAGGAGCTTGAGGATTTAGCGTATTACGATGGGCTGACTGGCATATACACTAGACGCTATTTCTTTCAACTTGCCGAAACGCAGATGGCGCAGTCAAATATTAATGGTCAATCACTCAGTATGCTTATTTTAGACTTAGATAATTTTAAACATATTAATGATACTTATGGTCATTGTACTGGCGATAATGTGCTGCAGGCCTTTTGTACTTTAATCTCGAGTAAATTACGTAAAAGCGATATATTTGGACGAATAGGTGGCGAAGAGTTTTCGATTGTATTGCCGAACACAACGCAACATGAAGCCGTACTGACAGCAACAAGGATATGTAACTCTGTCGAGGAGTATTTTACCGAACATCGGGTAACGGTAAGTATTGGTTTAGTGACATTAAGTAATCCGAACTGTACTTTTAAACAAGGGCTAAAATACGCCGATGATGCATTATATCAAGTTAAGCAGAATGGGAAAAATGGGGTGAGTTATGCAGCGATTGGCTACCTCAACATAAAGTAGTTTAACCTGAGTTTGGGGTAATTTAGATAAAGTGAGTGAAGGCATTCAAAGCCTTCACTCACTTTATGCTTTATTGCGCCAAAAAGTCTTGTGCAAAGCGCTGTAGTACCCCGCCCGCTTGGTAGACATGCACTTCATCGGCCGTGTCTAAGCGGCAGGTGACCGGCACATCGAGTTTTTCACCATTGGTGCGAGTAATAACTAACGCCAGCTCAGCCCCCGGAGTGATATCACCGACCACGTCATACAACTCACTGCCATCAAGCTCGAGCGTCTGACGGGTGGTGCCCGGTTTAAATTGCAACGGCAGGACGCCCATGCCAACTAAGTTGGTGCGGTGAATGCGCTCAAAGCCTTCTGCCACA
>NZ_JBNFXP010000038.1:0-20427 GCF_052877535.1 Vibrio sp. PNB23_22_6
AGACTTAGAACCAGACCACATGGTTAGGTTAGAAGGCGCTAGGTCAGCAGAGCCACCCATGAATTCTGGAAGCATTTCACCAAACGCTTCTAGTGCGTTTTGAGACGCTTTACGTGATGCGATGTTTGCAGGGTTAGCTTGAAGATCGACAATGATTTGGCTTGCTTTCTCCTCCCACTGTGCAGGTAGGTCACCGTTTACGCGGCGTTTGAATTCAGCTGCCAGCTCAGGGTACGCTGCTTCATAAGCTGCAAATTTCTCGTTCCAAACTGCTTCTTTCTCAGAACCTGCCGATTTTGCATCCCACTGTGCGTATACGTCAGCTGGGATTTCAAATGCTGGGTGTTCCCAACCTAGGAATTCACGCGCTGCAGCAATTTCTTCAGCACCTAATGGCGCGCCGTGACAGTCGTGAGAACCTGATTTGTTTGGAGAACCAAAACCGATGATGGTTTTAGTACAGATCAGCGTAGGACGAGGGTCTGCTTTTGCCGCTTCAATTGCAGCATTGATTGCTTCAGAATCGTGACCGTCAACTGCTGGGATTACGTGCCAGCCGTACGCTTCAAAACGCTTAGGCGTGTCGTCAGAGAACCAACCTTCAACGTGACCATCGATAGAGATACCGTTGTCATCCCAGAATGCGATCAGTTTGCCCAGACCTAGTGTACCTGCAAGAGAACATGCCTCGTGAGAGATACCTTCCATTAGACAGCCGTCGCCCATGAACACGTAAGTGAAGTGGTCAACGATATCGTGGCCTTCTTTGTTGAACTGAGCGGCTAACGCTTTCTCAGCCATAGCCATACCAACCGCGTTAGTGATGCCTTGACCTAGAGGACCAGTCGTGGTCTCGATACCTGGTGCGTAGCCGTACTCTGGGTGACCAGGAGTCTTAGAGTGAAGCTGACGGAAGTTCTTAAGATCATCGATAGACAGCTCGTAACCGCTCAGGTGCAGTAGAGAGTAAATCAGCATAGAGCCGTGGCCGTTAGACAGTACGAAACGGTCACGGTCAGCCCACTCTGGGTTAGCAGGGTTGTGGTTTAGGTGAGAACGCCAAAGAACTTCAGCGATATCAGCCATACCCATAGGGGCGCCTGGGTGGCCAGAGTTTGCTTGTTGAACGCCATCCATGCTTAGAGCGCGGATTGCATTAGCCAGATGTTTACGAGAAGACATGTCTGCTCCTGAGTGCATTAAGCGAATTAATAAAGGAATATGGGCACTATACTCAAGTAACTTGGGTATAAAGGTGCGGGCAATATTCTCTCAGAGCCAAAAACCGACTGCAAACGTTTTACTCGCCATTTTTGAGGTTTTAGGTCAATCTTTTCGCTGACTACATGCATTCTCCCAAAATCCACCATGTATAAAGCAAACGATTGGGTGGCAAGTTTGATGAATTCGATCAGAAAAAGAGCTTGTAATTCGAACACGGGAATTTAAAATAGACGTCTAGATGTAGAAACACCTACAAACTGTATTGTATTTTTCGTGGCAAGCTTGCGTTAGTTAGCCATGAGTAAACCTTAAGATTGGAGCTATCATGGCTAAGCACCTGTTCACTTCTGAGTCGGTATCAGAAGGTCATCCAGATAAAATCGCAGACCAAATCTCTGACGCAGTTCTTGATGCAATTCTTGAGCAAGACCCAAAAGCACGTGTTGCTTGTGAAACCTACGTAAAAACCGGCATGGTGATGGTTGGTGGTGAAGTGACCACTTCCGCATGGGTTGATATCGAAGAACTCACTCGTGAAACCGTTCGTGAAATCGGCTACGTACATTCAGACATGGGCTTCGATGCGAACTCTTGTGCTGTTTTAAACACCATTGGTAAGCAATCTCCAGACATCAATCAAGGTGTTGATAAAGCTGATCCTAAAGAGCAAGGCGCGGGCGACCAAGGCATCATGTTCGGTTACGCGACAAACGAAACTGAAATTCTAATGCCTGCTCCTATTACTTACTCTCACCGTCTTGTTCAAAAGCAAGCGGAAGTGCGTAAGAACGGCACACTACCTTGGTTACGTCCAGACGCAAAATCTCAGGTAACGTTCCAATACGATCAAGGTAAAATCGTAGGTATTGATGCCGTTGTACTTTCAACTCAGCATTGTGACACTATTTCAACACCAGACCTACGTGAAGCAGTGATGGAAACCATCATTAAACCAGTGTTACCTGCAGAATGGCTCAACAAGGAGACGAAGTTCTTCATCAACCCGACTGGCCGTTTTGTTATCGGTGGCCCGATGGGTGACTGTGGTCTAACTGGTCGTAAAATCATCGTAGATACCTACGGCGGCGCAGCTCGTCACGGTGGAGGAGCATTCTCTGGTAAAGATCCATCGAAAGTAGACCGCTCTGCAGCCTACGCAGCACGTTATGTAGCGAAAAACATCGTAGCGGCTGGTATGGCAGACCGTTGTGAAATCCAACTTTCTTACGCAATCGGTGTTGCGGATCCAACGTCGATCATGGTTGAAACCTTCGGTACTGAGAAAGTGTCTCACGACATCATCATTGAAGCGGTTCGTCAGTTCTTCGACCTACGTCCATATGGTCTCCAAGAAATGCTTAACCTTCTTCAACCAATCTACAAGAAGACAGCAGCATACGGTCACTTCGGTCGTGAAGAGTTCCCATGGGAAGCGACTGATAAAGCTGAACTTCTACGCGATTTCGCTGGCATCAAGTAATCGAGCTACATTAGAATCGATAGAGCCCTCGCCTTTTGGCGGGGGCTTTTTGTTTCTGCCTACTTATTTCTTTCCTTGTTTCTTTTGCCGAACAAAAATTCAGCAATTATTTGTAAATTGCCCCATATCTGCCAATAGTTAACATAATGTTAAATGCACTTTTCGATGTATATAGCATAAAGAACTATGATGCGGGCTCGCGTGGCTAAAAGAGTCATGAAAAACGTCAGCCAAACATCGTTTATGGCCTAGGTGCCGCCGTGGGAATAAATCAAGGAGGAGCTATGCCTCGTACCGTAAATCCATCTGACTTCCAAGGTAAACGAAAGGAAGTACCAGATAACGAATACGCCAGAACCATTCCATGCAATACCGTTAACCTATCCGCGCCATTTCACTGGCTCGCGCTAGGTCTGCATGACTTCGTTCGCATGCCAATCATCAGTGCCTTCTACGGCATCTGTTTTATGGCGGCAGCAATTGGTATTGTGCTGCTGGTTCAATGGCAAGGCACTCACTTAGTCGTGATGCCAAGTCTTATTGTTTACATGCTAATAGGTCCATTCCTTGCACTCGGCTTATACGATGCAAGTTGGGAAAGAGAGCGAGGGCACAAACCTAGCTTGCTCCACTCTATGAAGGCCATTAGCCGTAACTCGACATCTCAGTGGGCGTTCGCCGTGTTGCTCGCTGTATGTATGATTTTTTGGATGCGTATTGCTGCGCTTCTTCATGCGCTCTATCCATCAGTACAAGGTGCACCACTGACGGAGTTTCTACCATTCTTGGTCATCGGTTCACTGGTTGGTTTCGTCTTGGCTTGTATCGTTTTCAGCATATCAGCTTTCTCAATTCCACTGATGATGGAACGTCGCATCGACATGATGACCGCCGTATTCACAAGCTTTAACGCGGTAAAATCCAACATTCCTGCAATGATCGTATGGGCGGCGATTATCTGCGGCGGCATCTTAATCGGCTTTGCCACCTACGGCATCGGTATGCTGTTTACTATGCCAATCCTTGGCTACGGAACTTGGCATGCGTATCATGCCATCATTAAGAAAAAGCACACGCCCTAGAAAACTAATGCTATGATCCAGCCCTCGCAAACGCGGGGGCTTTTTATTGGGTAAACGGGGGTGAGTTGTGGATAGAGAACTGAGCTACAAAGCCAAACAGGTGATGGCAGATTGCATCGCGATGGCAGAACAAGCCTTCAAACGTTCTTTTCCAATTCCTTCTCTGACTTTCAATGTACGTGGGAAAGCCGCAGGCAAAGCGTACCTGAAACTGAATGAAGTCCGTTTGAATCCAAAACTCTTCAAGGAAAACCCTCAAGCTTTTATCAAAGAAGTGATCCCACACGAAGTGGCGCACTTAATTACCTATCAAGTATACGGTCGCGTTCGCCCACACGGTAAAGAATGGCAAGGCGTTATGGAAGCCGTATTCAAAGTGCCAGCCAAGACCACTCATAGCTTCGATGTAGCCTCTGTACAAGGAAAAACCTTCGAGTATCGCTGTGGTTGCATGACCTATCCTCTGTCTATTCGTCGCCATAATAAGGTTTTACGCAAAGAAGCCGTATACTCTTGTCAAAAGTGTCGTAAAGCACTTGATTTCACCGGTGTTCAGCTCTCTTAAGTCTGCCTACTCTCCACTTTTCTATACCAATAATATAGAGCGTTTCTCTTAACGCTTTTCTTTTACCCCCCCCTTATTGTCAACTTACTCATCACTAAAGCCCATTTGTGCGTGTTAGAATGGATAAAGTCACACTTTTTAAAGACTTTAATCATGAAATACCTGTTCTCTTTTCTACTTATCCTTGTGTCTAGCGCTACGATTGCGGCTCCGCCAAACTCATTTTCTGCCGCCAAGCGGGAAGCGGTAAAAATCTACCAAGATCACCCAAGCAGCTTTTACTGTGGTTGTGACATTAAATGGCAAGGCAAAAAAGGCGTACCTGACTTAGCATCCTGTGGCTACCAAGTTCGCAAGCAAGAAAAACGCGCCTCTCGCATCGAGTGGGAGCATGTGGTTCCAGCTTGGCAATTTGGTCACCAACGTCAGTGCTGGCAAATAGGTGGACGCAAAAACTGTTCACGCAACGATAAGACCTTCCGTTCTATGGAAGCGGATCTGCATAATCTGACGCCAGCCATCGGCGAAGTGAACGGAGACCGTTCTAACTATAACTTCAGCCAGTGGAATGGATTGGATGGCGTAAGCTACGGTCGCTGTGAAATGCAAGTGAACTTCAAGCAGCGCAAAGTGATGCCGCCTGAACGCGCGCGCGGCTCGATCGCCCGTACGTATCTGTACATGAGTGAGGAGTACGGCTTTAAGCTGTCTAAACAACAAACCAACTTGATGATGGCGTGGAACAAAACATACCCTGCAGACAAATGGGAGTGTGAGCGTGACAAGCGTATCGCCAAAATTCAAGGTAACCACAATCCATTTGTTCAGGAAGCTTGCCGCGCACTGTAACTTGTTCATGTAAGCAGTCATTCCTCCCAGCAGCAAGAGGCGTTATCATTTACACGGCTCTTGCCCCTTGTTTTTTAGCTGGAAAGCACCCATGTTAAGAGCTAACTTTTGTCTCTTGCTGGAATTCTCATGCGTATCCCTCGAATTTTTCATCCAGAAACCATTCCACAACTTGGCTCACTTGCTTTAAGCGAAGACGCAGCAAACCATATCGGCCGTGTACTTCGCATGAAAGAAGGTCAAGAGGTCTTGCTATTTGACGGCAGTGGCGCAGAATTCCCTGCACTTATCAGTGAAGTTAGCAAAAAGAACGTAATGGTTAACCTAACTGAACGTGTAGAAAACAGCCTTGAATCACCTCTAGACCTACACCTCGGTCAGGTTATTTCTCGTGGTGATAAAATGGAGTTCACAATTCAAAAATCGGTAGAGCTAGGCGTAAACACCATTACTCCCCTCATCTCTGAACGCTGTGGTGTGAAACTGGACCAAAAGCGCTTTGAAAAGAAACTCGCCCAGTGGCAAAAGATCGCCATCAGCGCTTGTGAGCAGTGTGGTCGCAACATCGTGCCAGAAATCCGCCCAATCATGAGTTTAGAGCAGTGGTGTCAGGAAGAGTATGACGGCTTGAAGCTTAATCTTCACCCTCGTGCAAAATACTCAATTAATACCTTACCGACGCCAGTTGAGAACGTGCGCCTATTGATCGGCCCTGAAGGCGGCCTGTCTTCTGAAGAGATCGATATGACACGCGAATACCAATTTGAAGAGACGCTGCTTGGCCCACGTGTTTTGCGTACCGAAACAGCGGCTCTAACAGCAATTACAGCCTTACAAGTTCGTTTCGGCGATCTTGGTTAAAACGGAGAAAAATAATGATCAAACTCGGCATTGTAATGGATCCAATTTCGTCCATTAATATCAAGAAAGACTCGAGCTTTGCCATGATGCTGGAAGCACAACGCCGCGGCTACGAAATCCATTACATGGAAATGGGCGACCTTCACCTTGACCAAGGTGTTGCTATTGCTGATACGAAAATTGTGACACTAAAAGAAGACCCAAACGGTTGGTACGAGTTCAAGTCAGAGCAAAGCATCGAACTGTCTGAGCTAGACGCCGTTCTGATGCGTAAAGATCCTCCGTTCGACACGGAATTCATCTACGCCACTTACATTCTTGAGCGTGCTGAAGAGCAAGGCACCTTAATCGTCAACAAACCTCAGAGCCTACGCGACTGCAACGAAAAACTTTATACCGCTTGGTTCCCAGAGTTGACTCCGACCACTATCGTGACACGTAAAGCGGAGAGAATTAAAGCCTTCCGTGAACAGCACGGCGACGTGATCCTAAAACCACTTGATGGTATGGGGGGCGCTTCTATCTTCCGCGTGAAAGAGAACGATCCCAATGTATCGGTGATCATCGAAACCCTAACCAACCATGGCCAATACTACGCGATGGCGCAAACTTTCGTGCCAGACATCAGCAATGGTGATAAGCGTATCCTCGTGGTTGACGGAGAGCCGATGCCTTACTGTTTAGCTCGCATTCCAGCAAAAGGCGAAACGCGCGGTAACCTCGCTGCTGGCGGAACCGGTGAAGCTCGTCCGCTAAGCGACACAGACCTGAAAATAGCGCAAGCTGTTGGCCCTACGCTGAAAGAAAAAGGCCTTATCTTTGTCGGTCTGGATGTGATTGGTGACAAACTAACCGAGATCAACGTGACCAGCCCAACTTGCATTCGTGAAATTGAAGCGGCCTTTGATATATCCATTACCGGTAAACTCATGGACGCCATCGAACGTCGCATAAAAGGCGAATAACTCAAACTGTAGTACAGTTATTAGAGAGCCTAACCGTTATTCGCTTAAGCAAACGCCGACAAATATGACTGAGGCTTGCTTAAGCGATCAAGCTTGCCTTAAAGGTCGATATGAGATGAACCTCACCAACCATTTCTTAGTTGCCATGCCGGGAATGAAAGATCCCTACTTCCAGAATAGCGTTATCTACGTCTGTGAACACAACGCAGAAGGCGCTATGGGGTTAATGATCAATGCCCCCGTTGATATCACGGTGGGTAACATGCTTAAGCAAGTCGAAGTGCAGCCAGTACACCCACGCTTGTTTGAAGCAAGTTTAGATAGGCCGGTTTATAATGGTGGTCCCGTATCAGAAGATCGTGGCTTTATCCTACACAAGCCGAAAGACTACTATGAATCTAGCATTCAAATGACAGATGAGCTGGCCGTTACGACATCTCGCGATATCTTGTCGGTACTGGGTACCGAGGCTGAACCAAGCGATTACCTCGTCGCGCTTGGTTATTCTGGCTGGAGTGCGGGGCAGTTAGAAACAGAGCTAGCTGAAAACTCATGGTTGACCATCGAAGCGACGCCAGAAATCATTTTCGATACGCCAATCACTGATCGCTGGAAAAAAGCCGTAGAGAAACTTGGCATTGATCCTAGCCAGCTCTCTGCTGATGCTGGTCATGCGTAATAAACAGACTACTTTCATCACATTTAGATTCGGGACACTTTATGTCACGCACAATAATGGCCTTTGACTTCGGTACCAAAAGTATTGGTAGTGCCATCGGCCAAGAAATCACCGGCACAGCTTCTCCACTGAAAGCATTCAAAGCCAATGATGGCATTCCTAACTGGGATGACATTGAGAAACAAATAAAAGAGTGGCAGCCAGACTTACTCGTTGTTGGCCTACCAACAGACTTACATGGTAGGGATTTGGAAACCATTACGCCACGCGCGAAAAAGTTTGCGAATCGCCTTCAAGGCCGTTATGGCTTACCTGTTGAACTCCACGATGAGCGATTATCTACCGCTGAAGCTCGTGCAGATCTGTTCAGCATGGGCGGTTACAAAGCGCTATCGAAAGGCAATATCGACTGTCAATCGGCTGTCGTGATTCTAGAGAGCTGGTTCGAAAACCTTTGGAATGCGTAACATTGATTGAAGCAAAATAAAAAAGGTTGGCAGATGCCAACCTTTTTTTATGGTCTGAAACTCATCAATCCATATCGATTTTAACGTTCGCTAAGCTGCCAGTAGAGAAGGCATCGCCACGCTGGGTTTTGAGCATCAAACGCAGATCATTGGCAGAATCAGCACTGTGCAACGCATCTTCTTCACTGATCTTACCTTGCATCACCAACTTGTAGAGCGACTGGTCGAAAGTCAGCATGCCAAATTCATTTGAGCGTGCCATCGTCGTTTTGAGTTCATGCAAATCACCGCGACGGATCAAATCTGACACGCGTGGACTATTTAAAAGGATCTCAAACACAGCGTGACGGCCTTGGCCATTCTTATCACGGATCAACTGCTGAGCAATCACACCTTTCAAGTTCATCGACAAGTCAAACAGGAACTGCTCTTTTTGCTCACTCGGAACTAAATGCAAAATGCGCTCAAGCGCTTGATTGGCGTTGTTGGCATGCAGTGTTGCCATGCATAGGTGGCCGGTTTCCGCAAAGGTCATGGCGTATTCCATGGTTTCTCGACTGCGGATCTCACCAATCAAAATCATATCTGGCGCTTGGCGTAACGAATTCTTTAACGCGATTTCATAACTATCCGTATCTAACCCAACTTCACGCTGCGTCACAATACAACGCTTGTGTTCATGCACAAATTCAATCGGATCTTCCACCGTCAGAATATGGCCAGTTTTATTGTTGTTGCGATAGCCCGTCATCGCTGCCATCGTGGTCGACTTACCCGACCCCGTAGCCCCCACCACCAGCACTAAGCCACGTTTTGCAATCGCCAAATCTTGCAGTACCAACGGCAACTTTAATTGCTCAAAGGTCGGTATATTGGTTTCAATACGACGAATCACCGCTCCTGGTAACTCGCGCTGGAAGAAAGCGCTCACACGGAATCGACCACAATCTCTGACAATCGCAAAGTTGGATTCCCGACTTTTACGAAACTCCTGGCGTCGCTCAGGATCCATCGCACTATCAAGTAAGTGCGCGACATCATGCTCTGTCAACTTTTCGCCCTGCGGGCGCAATTCCCCATCCACACGAAACAGAATCGGCGCTCCAACAGTGATATAAAGATCCGACGCTTTGAGCGTCAGCATGCCTTCAAGAAATTTATTCAGATCCATATTCCGTATTCACTATTACCTAAATGATCGTTACGAGAATTGCTGCGCTTCTATGCCAACCTTTTTCTCGACCTCTTCACGAGAAACCATACCTTGAGCCATCAACTGGCGTGCGTTTTGCTCCATAGTTTGCATGCCATGTGCAGCGCCAGTCTGAATAATCGAGTACATCTGCGCGACTTTATCTTCACGGATCAAGTTACGAATCGCTGGCGTAGCCATCATGATTTCATGGCAAGCAATACGTCCACTAGCCGTGCGTTTAAGCAGTTTCTGTGCGATGACCGAGCGCAAAGATTCAGACAACATCGAACGTACCATGTCTTTATCACTACCAGGAAATACATCAATAATACGGTCGATGGTTTTTGCCGCAGAACTGGTGTGCAAGGTACCAAACACTAAGTGACCCGTTTCGGCTGCGGTAAGCGCGAGGCTGATGGTTTCTTTATCCCGCATCTCACCAACTAGGATCACATCTGGGTCTTCACGTAGCGCGCTACGCAACGCATTTTGGAAGCTGTGGGTATCACGGTGAACTTCACGTTGGTTGATCAAACATTTATTGTTGTTATGAACAAATTCAATAGGATCTTCAATTGTGAGGATATGCTTGTTGTGATTACGGTTAATGTAGTCAACAATGGCAGCTAAGGTGGTCGATTTACCCGAACCGGTTGGGCCCGTAACGAGTACCAGACCTTTTTCCGCGTTGGCAATCTTTCGGAAAATTTCTGGCGCTTCGAGATCATCCAATGTTGGAATGCTACTCGGAATGGTACGAAACACCGCCGCACAACCGCGAGATTGGTTGAACGCGTTGACACGGAACCGGCCAACGTTGTGCAACTCAAATGAGAAATCGACTTCGAGTTTTTCTTCAAATTCACTGCGCTGTGCATCGTTCATGATTTCAAAAACCAGACGATGCACTTCTTGGTGTGTAAATGCCGGAATGCCGAGCTTTCTCACATCGCCATCAATACGGACCATTGGTGGTACACCTGCAGAAAGGTGTAGATCCGAAGCATTATGTTTTACACTAAAATCCAGTAACTCAGTGATATCCATTTAAAATCCTTAAGTCTAAAGTACAGCTATGAGTAGTATTCAACAAAACATTGAACATATCACCTACCAAATTCGACACAACGAACAAAAATGTGGCCGTTCTCCAGAGTCAGTGCAACTTTTAGCAGTTAGCAAAACCAAACCTGTCGAGGCCATTCTCGAAGCCTACCAATCAGGCCAAGTGGCGTTTGGTGAAAACTACGTCCAAGAAGGCGTCAGTAAAGTTCAGCACTTTGCCGAGCATTGTCCAGATTATCAAATCGAATGGCACTTCATTGGTCCAATTCAGTCCAATAAATCCCGACTTGTCGCCGAACACTTCGATTGGGTTCACACCATTGACCGCGCAAAAATCGCTCAGCGCCTTAACGATCAACGCCCTAGTGCATTAAAACCATTGCAAGTTCTGATTCAAGTCAACACCAGTGGTGAAGAGTCAAAGTCCGGCGTTACTGATGCAGAAATATTCGAACTGGCTGAGTTGATTTCTCGCTTACCAAACCTCACGTTAAGAGGATTGATGTCAATTCCGGCTAACGTGCCAGACTACGCGTCACAGCTTCGTGCATTTACACAACTTGCGCAGTTGAAGCAAAAGTTAGCCTTGCAATACCCAGATGTCGACACGCTTTCGATGGGGATGAGTGGTGACATGAACGCCGCCATCGAAGCTGGTAGCACCATGGTGCGTATCGGTACTGCTATTTTTGGCGGGCGGGACTATTCCAACAAAAACGAATAATCACTCAATGCTTGGGCTAATCGCGATTTGGAATCTTACCGCCGAACATTTCATCAGCAAGGGCGCTTCATAGAACCATCACCTAAGAGAGCAACAAACCGCAATAATTTATACTTGGGAATCAGATAAATGGAACACAAAAACATTGCCTTTATCGGCGCAGGGAATATGGTGAGAGCGATTGTTTCTGGACTTGTAGCTAACGGCTACCCAGCACAACACATTATCGCGACCGCTCCGTCTGATACGCGTCGATTACGGCTTGAGCAAGACTTTGGTATCCGTACCACTAGCGATAACATCGCAGCCGCGACGGAGGCAGATGTTGTCGTATTGTCTGTGAAGCCACAAATGATGGAGGAAGTGTGTAAGCCACTGCAATCTGTCGACTTTAGCAATAAACTGGTTATCTCTATCGCAGCTGGCATCAACTGCTCACGTTTGGATGACATGCTGGCAACTAAGCTGAACTTGGTTCGCGTGATGCCAAACACACCTTCTCAACTAGGTTTAGGCATGAGCGGTCTTTACGCTCCTGAACTCGTTTCAGAGCAAGACAAGGCATTCGCAGCGGATCTGATGCAAGCGGTCGGTAAAGTATGCTGGGTTGATCAAGAATCAGGCATCAACAATGTGATTGCAGCTGCAGGTAGTGCGCCAGCGTACTTCTTTCTATTTATGGAGGCGATGCAAGCAGAGGCCATTGCTCAAGGTTTTGATAACGATACTGCACGTATGCTCATCCAACAATCGGCGCTTGGCGCGGCACGCATGGTAGTAGAAAATCCTCAAACTGAACTTTCTACCCTGCGTGAAAACGTGACCTCGAAAGGTGGCACCACGGCAGAAGCGCTACGCACGTTCAATGATCATCAACTCTCTGATATTGTAGCGAAAGCAATGCAAGCTGCGGTTGCGCGCGCTGAAGAAATGGAAAAACTGTTTTAATTATCTGCTCGGCACAGCAAGGGCGTGTCGTTCATTACTTTTAAGGGTACCTTATGAATTCAATGAGTTTTCTCATCTCAACCCTATTTGACCTATACATCATGGTCGTAATTTTGCGTATTTGGTTGCAAGCTGCACGAGCAGATTTCTACAACCCGTTCTCGCAATTCATCGTTAAAGCAACACAGCCTGTAGTCGGTCCACTACGTCGCATCATCCCATCATTGGGTGGCATCGACTTAGCGACAGTGCTGTTTGCTTACGTATTGTGTGTGCTTAAGTTTGTCGCACTGATCCTTATCGCCTCAAATGGTTCGGTCTCTTTCAGCGTAGACTTCCTATTCCTAGGCTTGCTGTCTTTAATTAAAGCCGCGGGTGGTTTGCTATTCTGGGTGCTATTGATTCGAGCGATTCTAAGTTGGGTAAGCCAAGGTCGCAGCCCAATTGAATACGTGTTCCATCAACTGACCGAGCCAATGCTTGCTCCAATCCGTCGCATTATCCCTGCAATGGGTGGCTTTGACTTAAGCGTACTGGTTCTGTTCATCGGTCTGCAATTCGCGAATTTCCTAATGGGCGACATTGTTGGTCCAATCTGGTACCAACTGTAATGTCTGACGCAGTTTGGCATGACGGCGATGACGTTATCCTCAAGCTCTATATTCAACCCAAAGCAAGCCGTGACAAAATCGTCGGCTTGCATGGTGAAGAGCTAAAAATTGCCATCTCTGCACCACCTGTCGATGGCAAAGCCAATGCGCACCTAACCAAGTTTTTAGCCAAACAATTTAAAGTTGCTAAGGGATTGGTTCACATAGAAAAAGGTGAACTAGGACGACACAAACAAATTCGGATAGAATCCCCACAACAAATACCGACTGAAATTAAAGCCATCTTATGATGGCTTTTTGTTTACGTTTCCGTGCCAAACTTAATAATAAAGATCGATTTGAGGATGTAAAAATGAGCAAATGGATTACCGCCCTACTGATCAGCCTATTAGCTTTACCAACAATGGCAGGTCAGTTCAAAACCATGAAAGACATCGAAGTACACTATATTACGTTTAACTCGACGTTCTTAACCCCCAAAATTGCCCGCAGCTACGACATTAAACGCAATGGCTATAATGCCGTAGTGAACATCAGCGTGTTAGACAGAGCTTCACTGGGTAAGCCCGCCGTTCAGGCCAAAATTAGTGGTCAAGCAAGAAACTTAATTGGCCAAATTCAAAAGCTCACCTTCCGTGAATTCAAAGAAGGCGACGCTATTTACTACCTAGCTGAACTGCCAATCACCAACGAAGAAACTTTTACCTTCGATATTGATGTTAAAGCTGGTAACAAAGGCTCAGGTAAGCTTAAATTCACCCAGAAGTTTTATGTCGAAGAGTAGTTAACCTGAACTCAGGTTATTTAGGTTGTCATGATCTAAATGCTTTTTGACACTTATAACGTATTGACCAGGGAGAACATCGCGTTCTCCCTTTATCGCTACAGAAAGAGACGACCATGAAAAAGATAGTGCTAGCAACAGGCAACCAAGGCAAAGTTCGTGAGATGGCAGATCTGCTGTCTGACTTCGGTTTTGAAGTATTGGCGCAAAGTGAGTTCAACGTATCTGAAGTAGCAGAAACTGGTACGACTTTCATTGAAAACGCAATCATCAAAGCGCGTCATGCTGCACAGGAAACGGGTCTACCTGCGATTGCTGACGACTCTGGTCTAGAAGTTGATTTCTTGAAAGGGGCACCAGGCATTTACTCTGCTCGTTACGCTGGTGAAAACGCGTCTGACCAAGAGAACCTAGAAAAGCTACTAAATGCGATGGAAGGTGTACCAGAAGCAGAACGCACCGCTCGTTTCCACTGCGTATTAGTGTTGATGCGTCATGAGAACGATCCAACGCCTATCGTCTGTCACGGTAAGTGGGAAGGTCGTATCCTGAAAGAAGCACAAGGCGAAAATGGCTTTGGCTACGACCCTATCTTCTTCGTGCCAGAAGACAACTGCGCCTCTGCCGAGCTAGAGCCGACACGTAAAAAGCAGCTGTCTCACCGTGGTAAGGCGCTGAAATCTCTTTTCGCTCAACTGTCTGAACAAGTTTCGCAATAATATCGAGTGAGTGCGCCCATGTTAACACCTCCTGACCTTAGCTTGTATGTTCACATCCCATGGTGTGTACAAAAATGCCCGTATTGCGACTTTAACTCTCACGCGCTTAAAGCCGAGATTCCAGAAGACGAGTACATCCATGCCCTTCTTGAAGACTTGGATACCGACATTGAGAAATACCGCCTAAATGAAGCGCCACGCCCACTGCATTCAATCTTCATTGGCGGTGGTACGCCTAGTTTGATTTCGGCAGAAGGCATCGAGCGCCTATTAAAGGGCATTGAAGCGCGTATTCCATTCAAGCCTGAAATCGAAATTACTATGGAAGCCAACCCTGGCACCATCGAAGCAGAGCGTTTTGCTGGCTACCGCAAGGCTGGCGTAACGCGTATATCTATCGGTGTGCAAAGTTTTGAGCAACAAAAGCTTGAGCGTTTGGGACGTATTCACGGTCAAGACGAAGCCGTCAATGCCGCTAAGTTGGCGCACCACATCGGTTTGAACAGCTTTAACCTCGATCTCATGCACGGCTTACCGGATCAAAGCATCGAACAAGCCTTAGCAGATTTGGACAAAGCGATTGAGTTAGCGCCACCTCACTTGTCTTGGTATCAGCTGACCATCGAACCAAACACCATGTTCTACTACAAGCCACCGACTCTGCCAGATGACGATGACTTGTGGGATATCTTCGAGCAAGGACATAAGAAACTCGCAGCGGCAGGTTACGTTCAATACGAGATTTCTGGTTACAGCAAGCCGGGCTATCAATGTCAGCACAACCTGAACTACTGGCGCTTTGGTGATTACCTTGGCATTGGTTGTGGCTCACACGGTAAGCTGAGCTTTGCTGATGGTCGCATCGTTCGTACCACCAAGGTCAAACACCCTCGTGGCTACTTAATGGCGTATCAGAATATGGTCAAGCCGTACCTCGATAGCGAGCAACTGGTCGTAAACGAAGACCGCCCATTCGAGTTCTTTATGAACCGTTTTCGCTTAATGGAAGCGTGCCCAAAACAAGATTATGTGAGTACGACAGGTTTACCACTCAGCACGATTCAAGACACTATCAATTGGGCGCTTGAGATGGGTTACCTCAGTGAAAGCGATACCCACTGGCAGATCACTGAAAAAGGAAAACTCTTCCTCAATGATTTGTTAGAAGCCTTCATGGCAGAAGAAGACGAAGAGTCGTAAACATCTCGAGGTTCGAATAAAAAAATGCCTCTCAATCGAGAGGCATTTTTTGTGTACTTGACGTTAGAATATCGAACGGCCAATACGCTCAGAAAGGAGTTCAAGAGCTTTGGTACCAGCCAACGAATTGCCAGAAGCATCCAGTTCCGGTGACCAGACCGCTATCGTCATCTCACCTGGTACGACGGCAATAATGCCACCACCCACGCCCGACTTACCCGGCATCCCGACACGATAAGCGAACTCACCAGCACCATCGTACAGGCCGCAAGTTGCTAACAACGCATTAAGTTGCTTGGTTTGCATCGGTGAGACCACAGGCTTACCCGTTTGTACTGAGGTACCTTTGTTAGCGAGATAACTAAAGGTTTTCGCCAAATCAACACAGCTCATCTTCAATGCACAAGCATGGAAGTAATTTTGTAGTACGGGTATGACGTCGTTTTCGAAGTTGCCAAACGAGCGCATCAAATAGGCTATCGCAGCATTACGATCACCATGCATCATCTCGGACGCAGCGACGACTTTATCATAAACAATATGCGTATCCCCAGACAGTTGACGAGCAAAGTCTAATAAACGCTGACGCGGCGCTGATAAACGACTTTGCAGAAGATCAGCCACCACAATCGCCCCCGCATTGATGAACGGATTACGAGGAATACCTTGCTCCATTTCAAGCTGAATCATCGAGTTAAATGCTTGACCAGAGGGCTCCTTACCAACACGAGACCAGATCTCTTCTTGTTTATACAGACACATCGCAAGAGTAAGACTCAGCGCTTTCGAGATCGACTGAATCGAAAATGGCTCTTCGGCATCACCCGCATTGATCACCTCACCTTCATTGGTGTAAACCGCAATACCCAATTTCGTATTCGGCACTTTTGCTAAAGCCGGAATGTAATCTGCAACTTTTCCTTGGCCAATCAAAGGGCGAACTTCCGCCAAAATATCTGTCAAAATCTGCGCTGTAGGTTTCATTATCTACCTTCTTGTCACAAACCCAAAACTACCTAAGTTCTGAGATAAAAAAAGCCAACGCAGAGGTTGGCCTTTCCATTGAATTCGTTCGATTCGATTATGGTTTCAATACCACATTGATAATGCGATTGGTGGAGGAAGCCGCTATTTGCTTAAGACAACTTAGAGCTCAGCCATATCGCATAACAGAACATCAATTTATTCAACGTTAAGCAGTACGCTTGAACTTGATGTCCCACACCCCGTGACCCAAACGGTGACCACGAGCTTCGAATTTAGTCAGAGGACGCTCTTCAGGACGAGGAACAAAGTCACCATCTTCTGCGATGTTCGCAAAACCTGGTGCTTGGTTCATAATTTCAATCATGTGCTCAGCGTAGTTTTCCCAGTCGGTCGCCATGTGGAAGATCCCCTCGTTAGGAATAAGCTTCTGACGAACCATTTCAGCGAACTCAAGCTGTACGATACGGCGTTTGTGGTGACGCTTTTTGTGCCATGGGTCAGGGAAAAACAATTGCAGCGTCGCTAGGCTAGCGTCTGGGATCATGTGCTCGAACACTTCAACCGCATCATGACACATTACGCGTAGATTGCTGATGCCCGCTTCACGCGCATCCGCAAGACAAGCGCCAACACCAGGGCTGTGCACTTCAATACCAATGAAGTTTTTTTCTGGCGCGTTCTTTGCCATTTCAACCAATGAAGCACCCATACCAAAACCGATTTCAAGCACTACTGGGTTATCATTGCCAAATACTTCTTTCCAATCAAGAAGCTCAGCTTTGTAATCGATACCCATTGTTGGCCAGCACTCATTCATCGCGTTTTCTTGGCCCTTAGTTAAACGGCCTTCACGACGTACGAAACTGCGTATTTTACGGATCAACTTGCCGTCTTCGTTGTATTCGTTTGTGGTTACTTCACTCATTGATTTTGCCTGCACATTGATTAATCAAAGCGGGGATTATCCAAAGAATTCACTTAGGTGCAAGTATTTGTTGAGCCATCAGACGGTGGCTATTCAAAAGCAACCCAACGAAAGCCTATATCCCCATAGTTTACCTGTTGTACTTACATCGTATTCGTGGTGCAATTTTGCTCCTATCCAATAATAGAATACAGAGTAAGTCGTGACACCTTTCGCCAGTGCCATCTTAGAATGGTATGACGCCTATGGACGCAAAGATCTTCCATGGCAACAAAACAAGACCACTTACAGTGTCTGGTTGTCTGAAATCATGCTTCAGCAAACCCAGGTCACCACGGTAATTCCTTATTACCAACGTTTCTTAGCGCGCTTTCCGACGGTAGTCGACCTCGCTAACGCCGAGCAAGATGAAGTACTGCACCTTTGGACGGGGTTAGGTTATTACGCCCGAGCACGAAACCTTCATAAAGCCGCCAAAGAGGTCGCCCATAAATATAAGGGAGAGTTTCCTCTCGATATCGAACAGATGAATGCCCTACCGGGGATAGGTCGCTCTACAGCGGCAGCTGTGTTGTCGTCTGTCTACAATCTGCCTCATGCGATTCTAGATGGTAACGTCAAGCGCACTCTTTCTCGCTGTTTTGCGGTTGACGGTTGGCCTGGACAAAAGAAAGTCGAAACCCAACTGTGGGAGATTGCCGAAACACACACCCCAAATACGCAGGTCGATAAGTACAACCAGGCCATGATGGACATGGGTGCGATGGTATGCACGCGTAGCAAGCCCAAGTGCACCTTGTGCCCGGTCAACGACTTCTGTGTGGCGAAAAAACAAGGCAATGTGCTCGACTATCCGGGTAAGAAGCCGAAGAAAGACAAACCCATAAAACAAACCCGCTTTGTGATGCTTCACCACGGCAATGAGAATGATCACGAAGTTTGGCTAGAGCAGAGACCACAAACCGGAATTTGGGGCGGGTTGTTTTGCTTTCCACAAACTGAACATGTGGATGTAGAGAGCGACATTGATTTGCTACTTGAACAGCGCGGCATTCAAGCTAGCGATATTAAACATCAAGAGACACTGATTACGTTCCGCCACACATTCAGTCATTACCACCTCGATATCACACCGATTTTGATTGACCTGTCAAAGCAACCGAATGTGATGATGGAAGGTAACAAAGGTCTTTGGTATAACTTATCTAAACCTGAAGAAGTCGGGTTAGCTGCGCCAGTGAAGCTACTACTAGAAGCGCTACCCCATGAACTGCGTTAATTCAATACAAGGAATCATTATGAGCCGCACTGTTTTTTGTGCTCGATTAAAAAAAGAAGGCGAAGGTCTAGACTTTCAACTTTACCCAGGTGAACTAGGTAAACGCATTTTCGATAACATTTCGAAAGAAGCCTGGGCTCAGTGGCAACATAAACAAACCATGTTGATCAATGAAAAGAAACTCAACATGATGGATCCTGACCATCGTAAACTGATCGAAACGGAGATGGTGAACTTCCTATTCGAAGGAAAAGAGGTTCATATCGAAGGCTACACCCCACCAAGCGAATAAGACAAACTTGTTCTAAAACAATGACATCATAAAGAATTTTATGGTGTCATTTTTATATTAGCGTCCCAAATGCCACGTCGTCACTTATGAAAAAAATCACCTTTATTGTCAGCGCACTTTTGTTAACAGGTTGCAGTCGTGAATTTGTAGAGCAGATGTACCACATCGACTATGAGCCAACCAACCGCTTTGCCACTAACTTAGCTGAGTTGCCCGGACAATTCGAAAAAGACACCGCCGCTCTGGATGCTCTGATAAACAGTTTCTCTGGTAACATCCAAAAACGCTGGGGCCAACGTGAAGTTAAATTCGCTGGCAAAAGCAATTACGTTAAGTACATCGATAACTATTTGAGTCGAGCTGAGGTTGACTTCCAAAAAGGTGTCATCACCATTGAAACCGTTTCACCAACAGAACCACAACAGCACCTAAAGAACGCCATCATCACCACCCTACTCACTCCAGATGATCCTGGCAATGTCGACTTATTCTCTTCTAAAGAGATCATATTAGAGGGCCAACCATTTCTGTATAAACAGGTGGTAGACCAAGATAAGAAGCCCATTCAATGGTCATGGCGCGCCAATCGCTTTGCCGATTACTTGATTGCTAACCAAGTCAAAACCAAAGATGTCGATTTCAAGAAAGCCTACTACGTTGAAATCCCTATGGTAGAAGATCACTTCTCGCAACGTAGTTACCAATACGCAGACATCGTGCGTCGTGCATCGAAGAAATACGATATTCCTGAAGATCTGATTTACGCCATCATCAAGACCGAAAGTAGCTTTAACCCGTATGCGGTAAGTTGGGCAAATGCGTATGGATTGATGCAGGTCGTACCAAAAACAGCGGGTCGTGATGTATTTAAGTTGGTGAAAAACAAACCAGGACAACCAAGTCCTGAGTACTTGTTCAATCCAGAAAACAACATTGATGCCGGCACCGCCTATTTCTACATTCTCAAAAACCGCTACTTGAAAGATGTTCGCCATCCTTCATCGTTGGAATACAGCATGATCTCGGCTTACAACGGTGGCACAGGGGGCGTTTTGAGCACATTTAATCGTTCAGACAGAAAACGAGCCATGCAAGATTTAAATTCTTTACAGCCAAACCAAGTTTATTGGGCCCTCACCAAAAAGCACCCAAATGCAGAAGCTCGCCGATACCTAGAAAAAGTTACAAACTTCAAAAGGGAATTCAACTCTGAACAAACCTTGTAGCAACAAGCGAATAAAAAGCACTCAAACAAACGCTTTTTTGAAATTATTTGAAAAAAGTAGTTGACGGAAAGCAGGAAAATCCGTTTAATAGCGCTCCGTTAGCCCGGATAGCTCAGTCGGTAGAGCAGAGGATTGAAAATCCTCGTGTCGGTGGTTCGATTCCGCCTCCGGGCACCACAATTTCTAGTTGTTGGTGCTTAGTACGAACGACAAAATAGAATACAGTGTGCCGACTTAGCTCAGTAGGTAGAGCAACTGACTTGTAATCAGTAGGTCACCAGTTCGATTCCGGTAGTCGGC
>NZ_JBNFXP010000039.1:0-15276 GCF_052877535.1 Vibrio sp. PNB23_22_6
GGTCGGTGAAGAGGGATTCGAACCCCCGACCCTCTGGTCCCAAACCAGATGCGCTACCAAGCTGCGCTATTCACCGAAATGGTTAACTAAGGACTTTTCCCCGTCAACGGATGCGTATATTACGGATAATCCGAAGAGACGCAAGCGCTTTTTTCAAAAAAAGATGACGCTCTAATTTGATTGCTGAATTACTGAGCACTAGCACGTAAATTGTGATTAATAACTCACAATAAAATACAACCTATTAACTCGTGCAACATCATTGATCCAGATCAGTGTGCAAAAAACACCAGCCATTAGTTTAAACCTTGTCGGAAATATCTTGGAGGAAACATATGGACTTTTGGCTTGATCTCCTATTTGGTAATGCAGTGGGTCTATCATCAATGATTGTAATCTTTGGGGCAATTGGTCTGATGTTGTTTTACGGCGGTTTCTTCATGTACAAGATTATGAACGACAAATCTCCTCACTAGATCTCGCTTAGCTCTAGAAACGCTTCGCACCGGAGTTGGTTATTTGCCTGCTCCGGTTTTTTATTGATCTTTTTTAGCGCCTCCTTAATATAATTGTCTCTACTTATCCTGTTCTTTATGAGATTGCCGTTATGTCTCACGACGACGATTTTGACCTGTTCCAACAGATGATGGGCGACGTTAAGCCAATTACCCACGACACAGCTGAACATAAAAAAGTCCACCAGGTGACCGATGCACACCTTGCCAAACAAGAGGCTGCGATCTGGTTAACAGAAGACGACCCCGAATACTTATCTATCGACCACGCGGAAATGCTAAAGCCGGACGACTTTATCGAGTTCAAACGTGATGGTGTACAAGATGGCGTGTACCGCAAGCTGCGTCTTGGGAAGTACCCCATTCAAGCTCGCCTTGATTTACACCGTAAGACGCTAAAAGAAGCGCGTGACGAAGTAGTAACTTTCCTCAAGCAATGCATTGAAATGGATATCCGTACCGTGATGATCGTGCACGGTCGTGGCGAACGTTCTAACCCGCCAGCCTTAATGAAGAGCTTTGTCAGTAGTTGGCTGCAACAAATCCGTGAAGTGCAATGCGTCCATACGGCACAACGCTTCCATGGAGGAAGTGGTGCAGTGTACGTACTGCTGAGAAAGAGTGCTGAAAAGAAAATGGAGACGCGTGAACGTCATCAAAAACGTTTAGGCTAACCGGATGCTCGGTGCTAGAATGCCCGACCTTATCTCGCCTTCCTATAAAATATTGGGAAGGCAACTTTTATTAACCGCCGTTGTGAAACGTTAGGAGAGCAACATGTCACAAGATAACGCAAAACGCTTAAATAAATTCATCAGTGAAACGGGGTTTTGCTCGCGCCGCGAAGCAGACCGTCTAATCGAACAAGGTCGTGTCACGATCAATGGCAAACAGCCAGAAATGGGGACGAAAGTTCTCCCAGGTGATGATGTTTGTGTCGATGGTAACCCTGTCGCAGCAAAAGAAAAACCGGTCTATATTGCGTTGAATAAACCAACCGGCATTACCTGTACGACAGAGCGTGATATCCCGGGCAACATCGTTGATTTCATCGGTCACAAAAAGCGTATCTTCCCTATCGGTCGTTTGGATAAACCATCTGACGGTTTGATCTTTTTAACCAACGATGGCGACATCGTGAACAAGATCCTTCGAGCTGGCAACAACCACGAGAAAGAGTACGTTGTACGCGTTGATAAGCCAATCACCAAAGAGTTCATCAAACAGATGTCGAGCGGCGTCAATATTCTCGATACGGTTACGCTACCTTGCAAGGTGACCCAAGAGACCAAGTTCTCGTTCCGTATCGTATTGACTCAAGGTTTAAACCGTCAAATCCGTCGTATGTGTGAAGCACTAGGTTACGAAGTATTTAAACTACGCCGCGTCCGTATTATGAACATCTCTCTAGATGGCATCCCAAACGGAAAATGGCGCTATCTCAGTGATGCGGAAGTGGCTGAAATCTTAGCCATGTGCGAAGGTTCTGTCGGCACAGAAGAAGCGTCAAAACTGGATGCGAAAGGCCGCAACATTCGCAAAGCGACCGACGCTAAGCTATTTGACAGTCGTGAAGAAAACCAAGCTTCTACCGCCCGACGCAACCAAAAAGTGCGTACCTTCCGTGGTAACAATGCTGATGAGTTCCGTCATGCACCGAACTCGAACAAAGGCCAGCAACGTCGTCAACGTAATGATGAAAACGGACGCCTAGCAAAAGAGCATTACAAAGTGAGGCCACAAGGTGAGCGCAGTAATTCGCAAAGCGAGTATGATAAATCGCACCGGAATAAACCAGATGCTGCGAACAAGCCGCATTCATCAAACAAACCGCAATCAAAGCCTAAGCAACATTACATGAACCCAAATACCGCTAAGCCGAGCAAACCAGCAAAACATACCGGTGGTACATTGAGTCTGAAGAAGTAACGCTTCACTAGATGACGAGATCAAAAAAGGACGCTTATGAGCGTCCTTCTTATTTGTCCTCTACTCACAAACACAAAGGGGCAAACTGACCTCGCGTTAGACCCAGTAAATCTTTTGGCGCCAACTCTATTTCTAGGCCGCGCTTTCCCGCACTGACACAAATAGTGTCTTGCGCCATCGCACTCTCATGCAGAAACGTCGGCAATGCCTTCTTCTGTCCCAACGGGCTAATCCCACCTACAACATAACCTGTGGCCTTTTGTGCAATCTCTGGATCAGCCATATCCGCTTTCTTACCCTTCGCGGCTTTCGCTGCCAGTTTTAGATTCAGCTTTTGATCAACAGGAATAATCGCAACCGCAAGGTTTTTCGGTTCGCCGTTCAAACAGAACAGCAGCGTTTTAAATACTTTCTTTGGGTCTTGCCCCAGAACTTCTGCCGCTTCTAATCCATAGCTATCCGCTCTAGGATCGTGCTCGTACTGGTGAATGATGTGTGGAACTTTTTTCTTTTTCGCAAGATTAATGGCCGGAGTCATCAAGATTCTCCTATAAAACAAAAAAACGCTGATCCCATGATTGGGAACAGCGCTTTAAGTTAATGATATCAGTGAGTTTGAGTCAATCGCTTTTTACGCCATCTCACTCAGGTTATTTGTATATCATCTCACCTGACGGTGCATAGGCATTTACGTCAATTGGGCTATGTGACTCAAGGTACTCTTTCAATACTTCAGCATCCGTAAAACCCGTGTTTACATAGCCTGAGTGCGTGTCCACTTTTGGGTAACCATCACCGCCTGATGCATTGTAGCTTGGTACAGTAAAGCGGTATTGAGTATCTAAACGAAGTTGTTTTTCACCGATAAAGACATCCGAAACCTTACCGTTCTCCACTGTCATCGAAATGCCTGCAAACTGAGCATAAGCACCGGAATCAATCGGCTTTGTCGCAACGACATTTAAGTAGTC
The DNA here is from genome assembly GCF_052877535.1 of Vibrio sp. PNB23_22_6. Taxonomy (NCBI): domain Bacteria; kingdom Pseudomonadati; phylum Pseudomonadota; class Gammaproteobacteria; order Vibrionales; family Vibrionaceae; genus Vibrio; species Vibrio sp. PNB23_22_6. The sequence goes on from NZ_JBNFXP010000039.1 coordinate 3,416, forward strand.
CAATACTTCCTTACCCGACATGTCTACGTAGGACACCATATTACCAAATGGTTGAACGATAAGTACGTCTTTGTAAGTAATATCACCCGCTTCTATCGAATTGCGAACACCACCAGAATTCATGACTGCGAAATCCGCTTTTGCTCGTTCCATATGTGCGGTAGCAATGAGACGACCTAGGTTAGTTTGTTGGAAACGAACCACATTACGATCACCTTCCAATTTACCATTAGATTCGGCAATCTTTACGTTAAGCTTGTCTTGACCTTGCTCTTGATATGGGCGCAAGAATTCTAATAATGCTTGATCTTGCTTAATTTCGTCTTCGATAAATACACGTTGAGACTTACCATCAAGCTTAATCTTCTTCTTCAGGTTCACCGGGATCAAATCATAGCTCACCATGGATAGTTCACCGTTACGGAACTCATAATCCGCACGACCAACAAACTTACCCCACTCGTGCGCTTGTACGATGTAAGTACCGTTTTGTTGATCTGGTTTACACTCATCACCTGGTGTGAAGTTCTTCTTGATAACGTTTGGACCTTCTATACAAACCGGCTCTTGTGAGTGACCACCCACTATCATGTCCAAATCACCCTCATTCAAATAACGCGCTAGTGCAACGTCACCCGGCGCATTCACACCGCGATTACCGTTTTCGTAGTGGCCCATGTGCGTTACTGCAAAAATAAGGTCTGGCTTTTCCGTCTCTTTCAGCTCATCAATCAGTTTTTTCGCTTCTTCTTTCGGATCGCGGAAGTCTACCTGACCAATGTACTCTGGGTTACCCAGTTTCGCGGTGTCCTCAGTGGTGAGACCGATAACGGCAATCTTGATGCCTTGCTTGTTGAACATCGCGTAAGGTTGGAACAAGCGCTCGCCTGTTTCTTTGTCGTAAATGTTGGCTGACAACATCGGGAAGTTTGCCCACTCTTGCTGCTTGAACAGCACTTCTAGTGGGTTGTCGAATTCATGATTACCCAGCGCCATCGCGTCATAACCAATTTTACTCATACCTTTAAAGTCAGGCTCCGCATCTTGCAAGTCGGACTCAGGTACACCAGTATTGATATCCCCACCCGATAGAAGTAATACACTACCACCTTCCGCTTGAATCTCAGTGCGGAGTTCATCAATCAGCGTTTTACGTGCGGCCATACCATATTCGCCGTATTTGTTTTGCCAAAAACGACCGTGGTGATCATTGGTGTGCAATACCGTCAATTTATATGTTGTATCTTCATTCCATTCGTGCGCGGGTTGCGTTGCACATCCAGCAAGAGTCGCTAAAATCGCGGCGCTTAAAGCGGTTTTTACAATCAGACGTTGCTTCATTGTTTTACCTTATTCTCTTCTGAGGTCCACTAGATTGCGCTGTATAGAAACTAAAGGAATCAAATTCCAGCTAGTGAGGCGCTATAAACGGGTGCAGTTTAAAAGAACGCTATGCTAATAGCATTGTTATGTCATTATTGTGATACGCAGATCACTAATAAGTGCTTTAGGTGGTGAAGTTTGCAACAGTTGTTTCGAAAGATTATAGATAATAGTTACAAAACAAGAAGCTATAGTAGACCAGAGTGCTGTTGTAAAAACAAAAATGGCCAGCATAATGCTGACCACTTTATTGAAACATTCAAATAAGAATGATTATTTGATGTCGATATTCGTAAAGCTTTTAATCAAATCATCAAGCGATTTCATTTGTGCTAGGAATGGCTCTAGTTTGTCTAGAGGTAGGGCAGAAGGACCATCACAACGTGCTTGATCTGGGTTCGGGTGCGCTTCGATAAATAGACCCGCAATACCTGTTGCTAGACCTGCTTTTGCAAGCTCTACTGTTTGCTCACGACGGCCGCCAGATGCTGCGCCTGATGGATCACGCATTTGCAATGAGTGCGTTACGTCAAAGATGATTGGGCTACCTTTTGATGCGTTTTTCATCACGCCAAAGCCAAGCATATCCACCACTAGGTTGTCGTAACCATGGCAAGAACCACGCTCACAAAGGATGATGTTTTCGTTGCCGCATTCTGCGAATTTCTCAACGATGTTACCAACTTGACCTGGGCTCATGAATTGAGGTTTCTTCACGTTGATCACTGCACCTGTTTTTGCCATTGCTTCAACAAGATCAGTTTGACGCGCAAGGAATGCAGGAAGCTGAATGACATCAACCACATCGGCCACAGGTTGAGCTTGCGCTTCTGTATGAACATCAGTGATGATCTTCACACCGAATGTATCTTTCAGTTCTTGGAAGATTTTCATGCCTTCTTCAAGGCCTGGGCCACGGTAAGAATGAACAGAACTGCGGTTTGCCTTATCGAACGATGCTTTAAATACGTATGGAATGCCTAGCTTGTCGGTCACTTTTACGTAGTGCTCACAGATCTGCATTGCAAGATCACGAGACTCAAGAACGTTCATTCCTGCAAATAGGGTGAATGGCATGTCGTTCGCAACCTGAATGTCGCCAATATTAACGATTTTCTGTTCCATTTTGATTCTCTTATGTCTGTTTTCGACACGCCTCAATTTGGCGTATCGACAAAATTAGTGAAGCGTAACGTGCTTTTCGCTCATCACGTTAACTTGTGATTTTAGTAGCTCTGATGCCGGATCGTCCGGGCATTGGTCAATAAAGTACTCAAAATCAGACACCGCCACCTGATGACATTCTAGCTGCTGGAAGATAAATCCACGGTCACGAATTTCATACGGGTCATCAGGTACAAACGTTAAAGCAAGATTGGTGCAACGCAGCGCGAGTGTATATTTTTCTTCACGCAGCATGGCGCTTTTTATGAGTGCTAACCATCGACCAATCACTGTTGGGTTGTCTGCTTCTTCAAAATGTTCAGGCTTAAGTGTCGCAAATGGGCCTTCTTGACCAATTAACCAAGCTTGAAGAATTTTCTCACCGACATACTCACCGTTGAACGGGTTAATATAGTCCGGTGTTTTGTGCATCCAATCCACTTTGATCAGAAATTGGGTCGGGAACGTTACCCCCTTCATTGGGAAGCCAAGACGGTTACCCAAGTAAAGTAAGATAGCACCAAGGCTGACAGGAATGCCTTTTTTACGTTCTAGCACTTTATCAATAAAGCTGTTGTCAGAAATAAAGTACTCTTGCTCGTCGCCTTTAAAGCCCCACTCATGAAAGAATAGACGCAGGAACGAATCGAAACGTTGCTCTTCATCAGTCTCATGAACCAATGTTGCTTCCGCCTCTTGGTAAAGGCGCTCTAACTCTTGTTTCGCCCAATGCACATTGGTGTCAGGGTTGATGGAATAATTTAACTCTAACGCGCCTTCCACCAACGCCATGTTATCAAAATCTTCGTCAAAAAACTCAAGCATGAAGATTACCCAAATAAGTTTGGATTTTTAGATACTGCAATATTGGCAGCCATCACTAACCAGCCTAACGCGCCAAAGAAGGCAAAAATTCGCAGCAACTTGTTTTTCGCCATTTTAAGCGCGAAGAAGCCAAGAGCAATGTACGCGAGCACACAAGTAATTTTGTTGGTTAGCCAAGGTGCGGAATCCGTAAATGGAACAAAACCAGTCACCATGATCAAGCCAATACCAGACAACAACAGCGCGGTATCAACAATGTGTGGGAAAACTTTCAGGAAGCGATTATTGCGTTTTGGCGAGTCCATCATCAGCAACGCAAATCGGATCGATAGTAGCGTCGCGCTCAATGCGATCGTTACTAAGTGAATGTGTTTTAGAGCTACGTACATTTTCTTTCTCTTTTATAAGTTACTGCTGACTTGCTCGTTATGATTGTGCGGTGTAGCAACCAAGCGTCACTCGGTCATTCTCGCCGTAGTCTTTTTCCGTGACTACTTGCTTATAACCAAAGTTCGTCATGATCTCTCGAACGGCTTCGCCTTGGTCATAACCATGTTCAAACGCGAGCCATCCGCCGTCTTCCAGATATTGACGAGCAAGATCAGAGATATGACGAATATCCGCCAAGCCATTTTCATCCGCGACGAGCGCCGATTTCGGCTCAAAACGCACATCACCTTGAGATAAGTGCGGATCTTTTTCGTCGATATACGGCGGATTGGAGACAATTAAAGCAAACTTTGTACCGCAGGCAATAGGCTCGAACCAGCTACCTTGGTCAAAGGTCACATTTTTAATATTTAATTGTTCGGCATTAAACTCTGCCAGTTCTTTCGCCTCTTGCTTTAGATCAACCCCCATCACTTGGCGCTTCGGTAACTCGGAGGCCAACGCCAATGCAATCGCACCGGTACCAGTGCCTAAATCTAGGATGGGACCCGTTTGCTCATAGGTTTTATCCAACGCCACCTCAACCAAGCGCTCGGTGTCCGGTCTTGGGATCAACGTTGAAGGTGAAACCCTAAGCGGCAATGACCAAAACTCACGCTCGCCAATGATATACGCGACAGGCTCCCCCGAGATGCGACGTTCAAGCAATGCATCAAAATGCGCTTGCTGATCCGCTTCCAACAATTTTTCTGGCCAAGTGAGTAAGTAACTTCTTGGTTTGTTGAGTGCATGACAAAGAAGGACTGCTGCATCGAGAGAAGGCGACTCATCGCCGCCTTCTCTCAAAATTGCCGTCGCACTTTTCAGCGCTTGCTCAATGGATTGAACTGGGCTCATGAATTAGTGATTCTCTGCCAACGCAGCCAGTTGATCCGCTTGGTGCTCTTGAATTACAGGCTCGATCAAGCTTGCTAAATCACCTTCCATCACCTCGTTCAAACGGTAAACCGTTAGATTAATACGGTGATCAGAAACACGCCCTTGAGGGTAGTTATAAGTTCGGATACGGTCACTACGGTCACCAGAACCAAGTAGGTTGCGACGTGTATCAGAAACTTCCGCTGCACGGCGGGCTTCTTCTGCTTGAACGATACGCGCAGCAAGCACTGCCATCGCTTTCGCTTTGTTCTTATGTTGTGAACGTTCGTCCTGACACTCAACAACCGTACCCGTTGGTAAGTGAGTAATACGGATTGCAGAATCCGTGGTGTTAACATGCTGACCACCCGCGCCTGATGCTCGGAATGTATCGATTTTTAGATCCGCAGCCTTGATCTCTGGTAGATCAGCTTCTGGAATTTCTGGCATCACAGCAACCGTACACGCAGACGTGTGTACACGACCTTGAGATTCGGTTTCAGGTACGCGTTGAACACGATGACCGCCAGACTCGAACTTCAGCACACCATATGCACCATCGCCACTGACTTTTGCGATCATCTCTTTATAACCGCCTTGTTCAGACTCGTTGCAGCTCATCACTTCGATGCGCCAGCCTTTTTTCTCAGCGAATTTAGAATACATGCGGAAAAGGTTACCCGCGAAGATGCCCGCTTCATCACCACCTGCACCAGCACGGATTTCTAGGAAACAGTTGCGCTCATCATTTGGATCTTTCGGCAGAAGCAAAATTTGCAGCTCATCGTTTAAGCGCTCGATAGCTTCTTTTGCTTCTTTAATCTCTTCCTGAGCCATTTCACGCATTTCTGCGTCATCTTCTTTTGCCATCTCTTCTGCTGCGTCAAGATCTTCTTGAGCTTGCTGATAAGCTTGGAAGCACTTAGTCACTTCTTCGAGTTGAGAATACTCTTTTGATAATGCACGGAATTTGTCCTGATCGCCGATCACGCCAGGATCACCCAATAGGTGTTGTACTTCTTCGTAACGTTCTACTAGTGATTCTAGCTTTGTTAGAATAGAGGCTTTCATAGTGTCGTTTTCTTAATAAAAAGCGTGAGTTACAGATTATCCAGACCAAGTGTTTGGCGGATAACCGTTAATTTTGCTTGTTCGCCCTGCTCTGCCGCACTTTGCAATGCGCGAGTTGGGGCATGAATTAATTTGTTGGTGAGTTTGTTGCTAAGTTCACGCAATACTTTCTCAGGGTCAGCGCCCGTTGCCAAAGATTGCAGACTTTTGCTTAATAACTCTTCCCGGATTTCATTCGCCGACTGACGATAGTCTCGAATACTGTCCACCGCTTGCAGTGAACGTAGCCATGTCATAAATACGCCACTTTCTTCGTTGACGATCGCTTCCGCTTGAACCGCTTCCACCTTGCGCTGCTCAATATTATTGTCGATGATTGATTGCAAATCATCCACAGTATACAAATAAGCATCACTCAGTTCACCGACTTGAGCCTCCACGTCACGCGGAACGGCAATATCCACCAACAAGATAGGCTGGTGACGACGTTTTTTCAGCGCGGTTTCCACCATCCCCTTACCAATAATTGGCAGTTGACTAGCGGTAGAACTAATCACAATATCCGCTCTCGGCAGGTGATCAGGTATTTCATTCAAACTGATCACTTCTGCACCGAACTGCTCAGCGAGCCCTCGCGCTCGCTCTTTAGTTCGGTTAGCAACAATCATTTTGGTGCAACCGTTAGCAGCTAAGTGTTTCGCTACTAGCTCGATAGTTTCACCTGCGCCAACCATCAGTACCGTTGATTCAGACAAGGATTCAAAGATATGCTTCGCCAATGTGCAAGCGGCATACGCCACCGACACAGCGTTACCACCGATATCCGTTTCAGTACGAACACGCTTCGCGACAGAAAAGGTTTTTTGGAAAAGCTTATCCATCGAGGCGTCAACCGACTGATACTCGCGAGAAACTAAAAACGCTTGTTTAACCTGCCCCAAAATCTGAGGCTCACCGAGTACCAGAGAATCCAGACCACAAGAAACGCGCATCAAGTGCGTAATCGCAGCCTGCTCTTCATGTACATATAGGCTCGGCATCAAATCTTCTTGGTTAACTTGGTGGAACTGAGCTAACCAGCCGATAAGCTCGTCTCGTGTTTCCTGCTTAACATCGCAGTACACCTCGGTACGGTTACAGGTTGAAAGAATCACACTGCTGTTAACAGCTTCATGGTCCCTGAGTTGCTCAAGTGCTAGGCCCAGTTTATCGGGTCCAAATGCCACTTTCTCTCGCAAGTCAACAGACGCTGTATTGTGATTGATTCCAATAGCAAGCAAGGACATCTAACGTGGTATCTCTGAGATCGGTTATAAAATAGGTTCAGAATTTTACTGTAAGCACGCATTTATTGAAAGGGTAAGCCGGATTTGTTTTCCTAACTCCGTCTTTTCAATGCTATAGTTGTGAACGATTACCGATGAAACTGATTAATAAGCCATCAAACATGACCTTACGCTCCTTTCTCATCTTGCTCTTATCGAGCATCGTACTTGCAGGTTGTACCTCCGTACCTGAAAGCGTCACTAGCGTCGAGTGGCAAGCGCACGAGCAGCGACTTGAAACCATCAATGATTTTCAAGCGACGGGCAAACTCGGTTACATTGGCCCAAATCAAAGGCAGAGTTTAAACTTCTTCTGGAAACACTCCGCCGCACTGAGTCAGCTACGCTTAACTACGTTACTCGGCCAGACGGCACTAAAGCTCACGATTACCCCGCAAGGCGCAACCGTCGAAACCTACGACGACCAAGTCCTTACTGCCCGTGATGCCAACCAATTGATTTACCGATTAACGGGCTTGATGATGCCTGTTGACCACATGCCGGATTGGCTACTCGGTTTACCGACAGATGCCGACTCTTTCCAACTTTCACCAACCAATACATTGCAAGCACTGGATAAACAGATCGGTGTAAACGATTGGAACATAGCCTACCAGCGCTACGGTGACGTGGAATGGCATGAGCAAACGCTGCCTTTGCCGAACAGACTGAAGCTAAGTACCGCTGACGTAAAAATTAATTTAGTGATCACAAAATGGAACATCACCCAATGATCGATCTTTCAACCCGCTGGCCATCACCAGCGAAATTGAATCTCTTTCTATATATTAATGGTCGCACTGAAAACGGCTACCACGAGTTACAAACTCTATTCCAGTTCGTCGATCACGGCGATGAGCTCACCATTCAAGCCAACAACTCTGGTGAGATTACCATTTCCCCAGAGCTCAAAGACGTCCCATTAAAAGACAATCTGATTTGGAAAGCAGCGACGGCGCTACAACGCTATGCGAACTGCTCATACGGTGCCCAGATTGATCTGCATAAGATCTTACCTATGGGTGGTGGTATTGGTGGTGGTTCCTCAAACGCAGCCACCACACTAGTTGCACTAAACTTCCTATGGCAAACCAACCTAAGTGATGACGAATTAGCGGAAATCGGTTTGGTACTTGGTGCTGATGTGCCGGTCTTTGTTCGTGGTTTTTCTGCTTTTGCCGAAGGTGTAGGAGAGAAACTTTCTCCTGCTCATCCTGACGAGAAATGGTATTTGGTGGTAAGACCGAACGTTTCCATTGCAACTGCGGACATATTCGGTCATCCAAATTTGATCCGAAACACGCCAAAGCGCGATTTAGATACGCTTTTAAACACGCCAAGCGTAAACGATTGCGAAAAAATTGTACGATTGCTCTACCCAGAGGTTGATAAGCAACTTTCTTGGCTGCTACAATACGCGCCGTCAAGATTAACGGGGACAGGTTCTTGCGTTTTTGCTGAATTTTCGAGCAAATCTGAAGCAGAAACTCTCCTTGCACAACTCTCTGATAATGTCTCGGCATTTGTCGCTCAAGGGCGCAATATTTCGCCACTAAAAGAGACTTTGGCTGAATACCAATCAGCCCAACACCGACCTATTTAAAACTGGACGCAAACCCGAGGTTTCCACCGTGCCTGATATGAAGCTATTTGCTGGTAATGCAACACCTGAACTAGCCCAACGTATTGCTGATCGTCTTTACATCTCTCTAGGTGATGCATCTGTTTCTCGCTTTTCTGATGGCGAAGTTGCAGTTCAAATCAACGAGAATGTTCGTGGTAGCGATGTTTTCATCATTCAATCCACTTGTGCCCCAACTAACGACAACCTAATGGAACTGGTTGTTATGATTGATGCAATGCGCCGTGCTTCAGCAGGCCGTATCACTGCAGTTATTCCTTACTTCGGTTACGCTCGTCAAGATCGTCGTGTACGTTCTGCGCGTGTACCAATCACTGCAAAAGTTGTTGCTGATTTCCTATCTAACGTTGGTGTTGACCGCGTTCTTACTATCGACCTACATGCAGAGCAAATCCAAGGCTTCTTCGATGTACCAGTGGATAACATCTTCGGTACACCAGTACTTCTAGAAGACATGCAATCTCGTGGTCTAGAAAACCCAGTAGTGGTTTCTCCTGACCTAGGTGGCGTTGTTCGTGCTCGTGCGACAGCTAAAGCGCTAGGTGATATCGATATCGCTATCGTTGATAAACGTCGTCCACGTGCAAACGTTTCTGAAGTAATGAACCTAATCGGTGACGTTGAAGGTCGTGACTGCGTGATCGTTGACGACATGATCGATACAGGTGGCACACTATGTAAAGCCGCTGAAGCGCTAAAAGAGCGCGGTGCTAAGCGCGTGTTCGCTTACGCAACTCACGCTGTTTTCTCTGGTAACGCTGCAGATAACATTAAGAACTCTGTTCTTGACCAAGTTATCGTCACTGACTCTATCTCTCTATCTAAAGAGATGGCTGCAACAGGCAAAGTAACCACACTAAGCCTATCGCGCATGCTCGCTGAAGCGATTCGTCGTATTAGCAACGAAGAGTCAATCTCTGCAATGTTCAACTAATCCGAACATTTCAGTTACACTGATTTCAAAAACACCCCTCCTTGGGGTGTTTTTTTTATTTGTATGAAAAGAGAGAATTGCGCTTGGTCGCCCACTGTGAGTTTTCTGTGCTATCATACTGCGCTTTTTGAGATTCCAGAGAGATCCTAACCTTGAGTCAACCAATCAAACTTCTCGTTGGTCTTGCTAATCCGGGACCAGAATACGCCAAAACTCGCCACAATGCGGGGGCTTGGGTCGTAGAAGAATTAGCACGCGTTCACAACGTTACCCTGAAGAACGAACCAAAGTTCTTTGGCCTAACCGGACGTATAATGGTCAACGGCCAGGATCTCCGTTTGCTTATCCCAACCACCTTCATGAACCTATCTGGCAAAGCTGTCGCTGCACTAGCGAAGTTTTATCAAATTAAGCCAGAAGAGATCATGGTTGCTCATGACGAGCTAGACTTACCGCCAGGTGTCGCTAAGTTTAAAAAAGGTGGCGGTCACGGTGGTCATAACGGCCTGCGTGACACGATAAGTAAACTGGGCAATAACAAAGATTTTTATCGTCTTCGTATCGGCATCGGCCATCCGGGACACAAAGATAAAGTGGCAGGTTTTGTACTAGGCAAGGCTCCAGCGAAAGAGCAAGAGCTACTAGACGCCGCAGCTGATGAATCAGTACGCTGTCTAGATATCCTAATTAAGGATGGTCTATCAAAAGCACAAAATCGCCTCCACACGTTCAAAGCTGAATAAGGTTACTATCATGGGTTTTAAATGTGGCATCGTTGGTCTACCTAACGTTGGTAAATCAACTCTGTTTAACGCACTAACTAAAGCGGGTATCGAAGCGGCAAACTTCCCGTTCTGTACCATTGAACCAAACACTGGTGTGGTTCCTGTGCCAGATCTACGTCTAGATGCACTAGCGAAGATCGTTAACCCACAGAGAGTTTTGCCTACTACAATGGAATTCGTAGACATTGCTGGTCTAGTTGCAGGTGCATCTCGCGGTGAAGGTCTAGGTAACAAATTCCTAGCGAACATCCGTGAAACTGACGCAATCGGCCACGTTGTACGTTGTTTCGAAAACGACAACATCGTTCACGTAGCGGGTAAAGTATCACCAATCGAAGATATTGAAGTTATCAACCTTGAGCTAGCAATGGCTGACCTTGATGCTTGTGAGCGTGCGATCCAGCGTAACGCTAAAAAAGCAAAAGGCGGCGATAAAGACGCAAAATTTGAACTAACCGTTCTAGAAAAGCTACTACCTGTGCTAACAGAAGGTGGCATGGCGCGTACTGTTGAGCTTTCTAAAGAAGAACTAGCAGCAGTAGGTTACCTAAACTTCCTAACCCTAAAACCAACGATGTACATCGCTAACGTGAACGAAGATGGTTTTGAAGACAATGCATACCTAGACGCTGTACGTGAGTACGCAGAAAAAGAAAACAACGTTGTTGTTCCTGTATGTGCTGCAATCGAGTCAGAAATGGCGGAACTAGAAGATGACGAGCGTGAAGAATTCCTAGCAGACCTAGGTATCGAAGAGCCAGGCCTAAACCGTGTTATTCGTGCGGGCTACGAGCTGCTAAACCTTCACACTTACTTCACTGCTGGCGTAAAAGAAGTTCGTGCTTGGACTATCCCTGTTGGTGCAACTGCGCCAAAAGCTGCTGGTAAAATCCACACGGACTTTGAAAAAGGCTTCATCCGTGCTGAAGTAGTAGGTTACGAGGACTTCATCCAGTTCAACGGTGAAAGCGGCGCGAAAGACGCTGGTAAATGGCGTCTAGAAGGTAAAGAGTACATCGTAAAAGATGGTGACGTTGTACACTTCCGTTTCAACGTATAATTAAACGAATGAATTTCAAACAATTCATTTAAATAAAAAGTCAGCCAACGCGCTGGCTTTTTTTATGTCTGTCATAATAGACCAATAATTAACTTCTGCACTGCAAGCCAATTTATTTCCAGTTTTAGATCATAAACACGCCTCTTTGTTTAAAAAGAAAGCGAACGATGGATTTTACGAGATTTATTAAAAAAAACTATTGACGGAACTCACTCAACTTCGCATAATGCGCGCCGTTCCCGACGACAAGGCAACAAGGCGACGAGAACAACAATACATGGTTATGGCTACGTAGCTCAGCTGGTTAGAGCACATCACTCATAATGATGGGGTCACAGGTTCGAATCCCGTCGTAGCCACCATT
>NZ_JBNFXP010000040.1:0-15156 GCF_052877535.1 Vibrio sp. PNB23_22_6
CGAGACTAGGAATCTATTATCAGCGTACTGATTCATTTCGATAAACACCTTAGTAGAATCACTCTCTTTGAGTAGATCCTGAATCACGTTCGTTCCTCACTGTTCAGAATGACAAGTATTTTTCTTATAATTCAAGAGCAAAGTTTGTGCATAATCCATAATCCAAAACATTAGGTCCTAGGTCCTAAGCCCTTTCTTTAACCCCCCTCGCAGACTGCCTAAATTACCACCACGTCAATGTGTTAAATCTGTACCATATAATTGACATAATTTCTTAGGGGGGAACCATGACAACCACCATCTGCAACATTGCCAGCGTTATCCACCATGGCGGAAAACATACCGTGACGGGCTCCTGTCATGAGCTCAAACTGCCTCACGGCAGCGTTTTGATTGATTGCGGGCTATTCCAAGGTAAGGATTTGCAGTTTGGTGGACGAACAGCATCCCTCAATATCGAATTCCCCATCAAACAGATCAAAGCCCTAATCCTGACTCATGCGCACATTGACCATATTGGGCGCTTACCTTGGTTGCTCGCGGCAGGCTTTAAAGGCCCCATCTATTGCACTAAGGCCACTGCAGAACTGGTGCCACTCATGCTGGAAGACGGTTTAAAGTTGCAACTAGGGCTCAATTACCATCAGCGCCAACAGGTGCTCAACGTCATTAGAAAACAGCTAAAACCGTGTGACTATCACCAGTGGCTCCCTCTTAGCAACCAAACTTACCTTAGGTTCCAACCTGCCGGGCACATTCTTGGATCCGCCTATGTGGAGTTCAAACTGCCCAACGGTGAGGTGATTGTCTTCTCTGGCGATCTAGGCCCTAGCAATACACCTCTGTTGCCTGATCCTAAATCACCAAAACGCGCTGACTATTTGTTTATTGAGTCCACCTATGGAAACAAGCAACATGACGATGTTTCTACACGTACTGCGCGCTTAAACCACATCATTGATCATGCACTTAAAGATGGCGGCGTGATCCTTATCCCCGCATTCAGCGTAGGCAGAACCCAAGAACTGCTGTTTGATATCGAGCAGTTGATTCACCAACGTGATCTACACGCCTCTCTACCGATTATCTTAGATTCACCGCTGGCGAAAAGCGTCACCAAAACCTATCGCCGCTTTAAAAAGCTCTGGGGCCAAGAAGCCAAAAACAGGTTAGTCGGCCAACGCCACCCACTCGCGTTTAAGCAATGCATTACGGTAGAAAACCACCGACAACACCAAGCGCTCGTTAATCGTCTTGCCTCAACGGATGAACCTGCCATTGTCGTAGCCGCATCTGGTATGTGTGAGGGCGGCCGTATCGTTAACTATTTAGAAGCGCTGCTACCCGATGAGAAAAATGATGTGTTATTTGCGGGCTACCAAGCACAAGGTACGTTAGGGCGAGCGATTCAACAGGGAGACCCGGAGATATCCATTGGCGAACAACGTGTTGAGGTCAATGCGCAAATACACACCATGTCGGGTTACTCGGCCCATGCAGACCAAGCGGATTTACTGCGTTTTATTACAGGCATACCAACCAAACCGAAAGCCGTGTACTTGATTCATGGAGAAAAGAACGCGAAGCGAGAATTAGGGGAAATGATTGAACAGAATGGGGTTAAGGTTGTTGATTGATGGGGTTTTAGATTTTTAGGGTCCTAGGTCCTAGGTCCTAGGTCCTAGGTCCTAGGTCCTAGAGGGAGTTTGTTGATAGTTTTGATATTTTCAAGGGCTTTGGTGGTAGTTGTGAGATACGGAATACGGAACGCTTCACTTCTCGATGACAGAAAAAGCGCCATACGCAACCTCGTCATTCCAACGAGCCTTGCCGATACTAGGAATCTATTACCCGCACGCCGTTTAATCTCAGTTCGTAGCCTTAACGACTTCAAACTCGGCTCGTAGATTCTGAATCACGTTCGTCCCTCACTGTTCAGGATGGCCACGCTACCTAGCCATGATTTCTGCTGCTGAACATCGTCATTCCAGCGTGCCTTAGCGAGACTAGGAATCTATTACCCACACGCTGTTTAATCTCAGTTCGTAGCCTTAACGACTTCAAACTCGGCTCGTAGATTCTGAATCACGCTCGTGCCTCACTGTTCAGAATGACCACGCTACCTCGCCATGATTTCCATTGCTACACATCGTCATTCCAGCGAGCCATAGCGAGACTAGGAATCTATTACCCACACGCTGTTTAATCTCAGTTCGTTGCCTTAACACCTTCAAACTCGGCACGTAGATTCTGAATCACGTTCGTGCCCACTGTTCAGGATGGCCACGCTACCTAGCCATAATTTCTGTTGCTGAACATCGTCATTCCAGCGAGCCAAAGCGAGACTAGGAATCTAATACCCACACGCAGTTTAATCTCAGTTCGTCGCCTTAACGCCTTCAAACTCGGCTCGTAGATTCTGAATCACGTTCGTGCCTCACTGTTCAGGATGGCCACGCTACCTAGCCATGATTTCTGTTGCTGAACATCGTCATTCCAGCGAGCCTTAGCGAGACTAGGAATCTAATGACTACTCGCTGACCAGCAACGATTTGAACTAAGGGGCCGTATTCTCTATGCCTATACGATGCTTACTACACATACAAAAATGGGCACCATACTAGGTGCCCATCGTTTACTCATTGACCGCTTGATGAATATTGATTACCTCGTCATCAATATGGTTATGCTTCCAAACCAAGTCGCCAATGCCATCGGTTGGGTTAAAGCCTGTGGGTGCGCTTAGTAGCAATGAACGAATTTTTTCATGGTCCATGCCGTGACAAGCGAGGTCAAGTTCATTGATGAGCGATTCATAATCTGACAAAGATAAATGTACTTCATGCGCCGTCATAATACGTTCATGAGCGGTTTGTTTGACATTATCGCCAATCAGCAACTCTTCATACAGCTTTTCACCTGGGCGAAGCCCTGCAAACTGAATTGCAATATCACCATGCGGGTTTTCTTCTGATTTCACTTCTAACCCAGAGAGCTGGATAAGGTTACGTGCTAAATCAGTAATTTTTACAGACTCGCCCATATCCAAAACAAACACATCTCCGCCTTTGCCCATGGCTCCTGCTTGAATAACCAGCTGCGCCGCTTCTGGAATGGTCATAAAGTAACGGGTGATATCTGGATGCGTGACCGTTACCGGGCCGCCTGCTGCGATTTGCTTTTTAAATAATGGGATCACGGAACCGGACGAGCCAAGCACATTACCAAAACGCACCATGCAAAAACGGGTGCCATTCGCCCTTTCATTCTCTTGCTCAGCCAAAGCCTGTAAACCAAGCTCCGCCATTCGCTTGGTTGTGCCCATCACATTGGTTGGGCGCACCGCTTTATCGGTAGAAATTAACACAAAGGACTCGACGCCTGCTTTAATCGCCGCTGTCGCCGTGTAGTAGGTGCCATAAACATTGTTACGCACCCCTTCGATGACATTGTATTCCACCAATGGAACGTGCTTGTATGCGGCGGCATGATAAACGGTTTGTACTTTAAACGACGCCATGATGGTTTCTAGACGGTGCTGCCTTTGTACCGAGCCTAGCAGCGGAATGATATCGCAACTCAACCCTTTCTCGGCTTTGAGCTGGTTGAGCTCACGGTCAATTTGATACAAACCGAATTCCGACAATTCAAACAAAATGATCGCCGTTGGGTTTTGTTCCACAATCTGACGACACAGCTCAGAGCCAATCGAGCCGCCCGCGCCCGTCACCATGACCACTTTATCTTTGATGTTGGCCTCAAGCAGCACTTGCTGCGGGGCAACAGGATCTCGCCCTAACAAGTCTTCAATCGCCACATCTTTAAGCTCATCAATTTTTGCCTTACCGGAGACAATGTCGCTCATGTCTGGCACGGATAGGACCTCTACCGGAAGTTGTGCCAATTGGTCGAGAATGGTTTTACGACGAGAGCGTTTGGCACTTGGCACCGCAAGCAGCACTTGCGACACGTCGTGTTTGCTAATCACCGGCATGATGTCGTCAATGGCGATCACCGGCAGGCCCAAGATCATGGTATTGCACAGCGTTGGATCCCCATCAATAAAGGCCCGAACCCGATACTCACCAGAGTTTCTCAGCGCCATGGCCAATTGGCGACCGCCTGAACCCGCCCCGTAAATCACCACATTTTTGCATTGGTGAATGTAACTTTGCGCCACTAATGAACGCACCAAAATACGCGGACCGCCACAAAACAGCGCTAAAAACGCACAGTAAATGATCGGTACCGTACGTGGAATAAAAAACGCATCACTGAAGTAAAAACTGATCGCCGCCATCAGCAAGGCAGAGAGGATTGCGCCCGCACTGACCACAAACAAAGCTTGGAAAGTGAGGTAGCGCAGCACCGCACGGTACAGCCCTAAACGAGCAAAAATAAACACCGTTGCCAGCGTCACCACCGCTTGCATGCCCCATATTTCAGGAGACGATAGGTACTCCCCGTCCCCCAACCGCACCCAAAGTGCCAGGTGGAAAGCCAAAAAGATCAATAACGCATCAATCAACACACTGACAATACGTTTGTTGGTGCGCGAGAGTTGCCATAAAAATTGAAGACGTTGCATAGAAATGGTCTTTTGATTTGATCGTGACTGCCGAAAGTTTCTCACAGTTGGGTAAAAATGCCTAGACGTGCCTCTCAATAACCTATTGGGGCAGGGGCACGCTGGATCATTTTACGTAGAAAACGCCCCATTATGTCTCACCTTGAGACGGCAAGCACAATAAGAACCTGAGAAAAAAGATAAAAGAGAGGATCACGGCGATCCTCCCAATAAGCGGTACTATTTGACCGCATCGCCCGAACCACTGCCAGTGGCCGTCATTAAGATGTATTTAAAGTAATCTTTGAGCGTCAGGCTATCGATCATTTGCTTGTCTGTTTTTGCAAGCAACGCTGGTGTCGACATATCAATGTTCTGCACTTGCGCTAAACCCGTAATGCCCGGCAACGCGTCGTAGACGCCCATCGCATCACGTTCAGCGATGAGCTCTTCTTGATTGAATAAATTCGGGCGCGGTCCGACCAAACTCATTTCACCTTTTACCACATTAATCAATTGTGGGAGTTCATCAATCTTAGTTTTACGCAGAAAGCCGCCAAGTTTGGTAATAGAGGCATTGCTCGCTAAGTGACTCGCCACAGATTTAGTTTCTACCGACATAGTGCGGAACTTGATCAGCTTAAACGGTTTTTTGTTGCGGCCAACACGCTCTTGAACAAAAATTGGCGAGCCTGTATCAAACAGACCAATGATGGTGACGATGAGTAATACTGGCCATAAAAAAAGCAAACCCAAAAAGGCTGCTAGAAAATCAATTAGGCGAATCATGCTTTACCACTACTTTTCTTTGATTGTAGAAAGGCTTCAGCGGTTTGTTTAAAGCCTTCTTGTAAAGATTGGGGCGGCACCCAACCTAACGTTTCTTTGGTGTGTGAGATATCAACTTGTAGAGAGCCGGTTAATCTATCCACGACATCCGACTTGTTGAATGCTTTACCGGCTAACTTATAACACCACTCAGGGACGGGAACTTGCCATTGTTGCTTGTCGAGAGCTTTGGCCATTTGCGCCACCATCTCAGAAGTAGAAACATCATAATCATCTGAAACTAAGAATATTTCACCTACAGCACTAGGATGATCAATACATGTAATTATCAGGTCAACAAGGTTAGTAACTGATACTAGGCTACGGCGGTTATTCTTGATACATCCGAATGGTAATGGGATACCTTTGGCGACTAAATTCATTAAAGAACCGAAATTAGCTTTTACTCCAGGACCGTATACAAGTGTTGGCCGTATAACGACGATTTCCATCCCCGTTTCTTTTGCTAGCTCAAACAAACCAAACTCTGCTTCCGCTTTTGAGACACCATAATAGTCTTTGGGTAACGGCTCATCAATTGACTCAAAAACTTTTTGATCAGTAGTATTCTCACCGTTAACTTTGATACTTGATACAAAAACAAAACGCTTTACCCCAAACAAAGCTGCCTGACGTGCTAAATTTAGCGTTCCCAAAGTGTTTACATGTCTATACTCTTGAAGAGGATTACTCGTCGAATCACCCATTATATGAACTCGAGCGGCTAAATGAATAATAACATTCACACCTTCAAGAACTTCTGAAAAATCAGAATTAGGATCAACCCTAGAATTGAAGTATCGAACAGTATCGTCATTTGAATTGTCATTACTTGAAAGCGCTGACACGCGATAGTCACAAAGCTTTGGCATCAAGTGCTTTCCAATAAATCCAGAACCACCAGTAACTAATAACCCTTTATTCATTAATTACCCTCGTATAAATATCAAGGTGGTGTTTCATTACCGATTTATTAGTAAATTTACTTTCAACAAGTTTTCGACCATTCTCTCCAAACTTTTTTCTCAGCGAGTAGTCATTTATCAATAACTCAAGTTTATCCGCTATATCTTTAGTTGATTTTTCTCCAACGATAAACCCATTAACTCCATCTATGCAAATATCTTTGCACCCCCCAAGAGGCGTTGTGATAATTGGACGTCCTACAGATGCTGATTCAATTAGGATACGAGGAACACCTTCGCCATACGTAGTTGGCAAACAAACCACATCGGATTGTTCGATTAAGTTTGAAATGTCTTTACGGTGACCTAGCCAGTTAACAAAAGCTAACTTTGACATTTCTTCTATTTCCTCTTCTGCATACGACAGAGGAGAGTCATAATCAAAAATACCAGCTATCGAAAGGTTAATTTGATGTCCATTAAAGTTTAATTCTTTTACGGCATCTACCAAAAAATCGAGACCTTTATCCTTTAATAATCTACTAGCAAAAAAAACCTTAAACTCTCCAGTATCAACTGGAACACTAGAATACGAATACTGAGAAATATTTACACCAGCACCATAAACTCGTATTGAGCGGTCCTCAGGAGTAATTTTATTATCCACAAAGTAATCCTTGTCCTCATTATTCTCAAAAAGATAGTAAGCCATATTACGTCGTGAAAAAACTCTAATTAGTCCGAAAGTTATTGTTCTAATAAAATAACTAATAAGTCCTGGTCTAACCTTAAGAGTTCCTAGTCCTGCGTAAGTGGACACATGCTTAATCCCCCTCAAAGAACAAATAATAGAACAATACAAATTCGGCTTAATCGTAACTGAATGAACAATATCAGGACTCAAAGCACCTATAGCCTGGTTTAGTTTGTATAAGTACGATATTTCTCCTAGTGGGTTAACCCCCGCTCGAGACATTTTTGCTTCATATACATCTATACCAAAACCATTGATATTACTTAATATTTCCGGCTTACAACTAGGGACGATTATACTTATTTTAAATCCGTTAGAGCTCATTTCTCGCGCTCGCTCTAACCAATGGAGTTCAAAATACCAATCAGCATTAATAACATAAACCAAATGCTTCACTTACAACCTCCTGACCTTTTGTATACATCATCTATTTTTTGTGCGTTATCGCTAATTGAATATGCACTTTTGTCACAAACCGTACTTTCAGGGCCCTCATGTGAATGCTTGATAATCAACCTATTCCAATCTAAGTGATCGCTAATAGGTAAAAAATAACAATAATTTGATATCTTGACTGTTTTTGGAACATTATTTGATACCAAAGTAACCACTCCATAGTGCTGGGCCTCTACGGCAGCCAAACCAAAACCCTCAAAGAGTGAAGGTAGTAAAAAAATGTCGGCCACATGCTTTAATATCGAGGGCACGTCACTCCGCTGCCCCAAAAAAACAACCCTATCCTGCAAGCACTTTTCGTTAACTATTTTCCTAATTGAGTTTAATTCTGCTCCATCACCGATGAGTAGAAACTTATAATTACTGGGAAGAGAAGCTGCCAATTCAATTAGAAACCCATGGTTCTTCACCCTATTAAAACGCCCGACGTGACAAAGGACAATATCATTTTCACTAAAACCAAAATAACTTCTAGATATGAAAGAGGGAGTTTCAACAAAGTTGATACCGCAGGGTATTATAAACGCTTTATTTTCTCTCCCGAAAAATTGAAAGCTAGCACTTTCACTCACCGCAACTTTATGTGTACTAAAAACACACATCAACTTCTTCATCAGAAAGGAATATACTTTCCTAACTCTCGATGCCAAGTTTACTTTATCTGTATGTACATGGACAACACGCAGCTTAACTCTAGCCAAATAGGCTACAAAAACAATCCAACCGGAGAATAATCCCGTATGACTGTGTACTACATCAAAGTTTTCTTTAACCATGAAAGAGTACAATTCTTTTGTATACGCAAAAAGTCTTCCAGGCTTTTCCATCTTGACTAAGCGTGTATTATCCAAACAACATATAGCGTCATCGTAGAAAGCTCTTTCCTTCGTTTGCGTAGATACAAAAATTTCATGAACCTTATCTACTTCATTATGAATAGCTAAATCCTTTAACCATGTTTCAATCCCTCCAGCATTAAGCTTGTGAATAACATGTAATATTTTCAAAATAAACCTCGCTTACACATTGCAAGCGTATAAAAATAAAGCAATATATATGTAACAGCTATCTTTTTCCTAAAGAAGTTATCAGCAAGGTAACCTCCTTGACTTTCGTATGCTGAGAATGTCACTCGAAAAAGTGAGGTAAATGCATATGTAATAGCAATCAACCAAAATATATATATAGCTATCTTAATAAACTTATAATCGATTTTACCTTTAAAAACCAAACACCTAATAAAAAATAACACCAATAGAATCCCCTCTAACATCGCCAAAGGACTTTCTATCCAATTAGAAAATGAAGCAAAATTTGGAACAAAGAAAATAGCAGCGAAACTATACACTAAGTAAAAAATAGTTTCCGAACCGAAGTACAAAACCATAGTAGTTGTCAAAAACAAAAGAAAAGGAAGATACAGGCGATTATAGTACCCGGTGGTAAAAACCAACATTACAAAGTAAATTGGTGCATAAACTCGAAATGGAATACTAATCAGACACAATAGGAATGAAACAAAAAGAAGATATTTACTTCCTGATTCCTGATACCTACAAAAACAGACAAAAGAATAACTAATAATGTAAAGAGAAAAGAAATCCTTAAGTAAAAGAGGGGTATGAAAAAGAATCAGAGGGGACATTAATGCAAAGGAAACAAAGTAATACTTCCTTACATTTTCCTGATGCTCAGTTTTTATATTTAAGCATGTCCACAAGTTCGAGACAGTAAGACTGTGTAGTAAAATATTCATCAATACTAGAACCTTGGGGTCTTTCGACCCTAAGACAGTAGAGATAAAATAGTACACATTTCCAACAGCTGTGACAGTTGTCAAGTGCCCCTCACCATAATAACTTCCAACAAAAGCTTCGTGATAAAACTTAGCCGAGTCGACAAAGTACATTGGGTCTATAAAGTTATATGATAGCAATCCATAAATTATTAATGGTCCAACAAAGACGACAAACTCAGACTTGATTACAAAAATCACACACAGAACAACAAAAAACACTAAATAAAAATTTGAATCCTGGTGTGTTAAAATCGAACTAAGTAATAATATTATAACAAGGGAACATAACAGCGCAACCTTTACTAGTGCACTATTTAGTAAATGCTTTTTTGTAAAATTCATTACGAGTACGCTTTAATTTGTCACTAGTATATTTGGATGCTTCAATCAAACTATGAGATATAATAGAGCTTAAACAAGCTTCCTCCAACAAATCTAATATGTCACTTCTTAGCTTTAAAAAGTCTCCGGAATCATGAACGAATTGAGGAAGAGTTAACTCACCTAATCCTCCTGCATTTGAAGAAAGAACAGGGCAACCTCGACTCATCGCTTCAATAGTTGCTCTTGGCAACCCTTCTTGAAACGAGGGTTGTATATATATATCGATGTCATCTAGCCAATCAAAAACTAAAGATTTATCTACAATAAAGCCATCGTGTATAAACTTTATGTTGTAATCTTTTGCCAATTTTTCATATTTCTCAGAAGTACCACTACCAATTACATGCAATTGGAGCCCCAGACCGGCAAGAGATTTTATTGCTACATCAATCCCTTTGCTCTCATTTTTGACTGTACCAATCAATCCAACTTTAAGTTTTCCGTTTTTTTTCCTAGATACAAATCTTTGTAATCTCTTCCTTTGGACTTCAGGTTCGCTTAAAACTTCTTGCAATTCGACATTTGATGCATTCATGGTTAGCTTCGAATTAGGATAACGCTTTTGCAAGGCGAACTCGGTAACATACAAAGCACCATCAGCTGATTCGACAGCTTTTTTCATCCTATTTCTTGCTAGAGGAGCATATAGTTTCGCCACCTTAGAACCATAATGGCTTAAACCGTCAAATGGACATGCCACAACTTCACAAAATACTTTTTTATCAAATTCCTTTGCATATTTCACCGCTTTATTACCTATTTCACTTGGTAAACGAACAACAACAAAATCTGAATTTTTAACGGTTTCCTTTACAACACTAGACCTATAGTCAGACAGCAGTGATAAGGGGTTTGATAGACTCGGAGAAAATACAAAATCAACATGTTCTTTAGATGCTATTTTACCCTCCCCCTCTGTTACATCCTTTTTTCTTGCACAAACAACTATTTTACT
The DNA here is from genome assembly GCF_052877535.1 of Vibrio sp. PNB23_22_6. Lineage (NCBI taxonomy): Bacteria > Pseudomonadati > Pseudomonadota > Gammaproteobacteria > Vibrionales > Vibrionaceae > Vibrio > Vibrio sp. PNB23_22_6. The sequence goes on from NZ_JBNFXP010000040.1 coordinate 10,648, forward strand.
AACCCCTTTAACAAAATATCTATCCCACAGATTATTGTCTAAGGTCCCTGATGTAAAAACTTTATTTCCGCGCACTGAAAACACGTGATCATGAAAGAATGAAACTATCATTCAATTATCCCTCTTAACTCTTCGATAACCTTATTCCTTTCCAAGTTAATTCGATTCGTTGCGATTTCTAGTTTATCCTTATACGCAGCTTGATTATTCTGCAAATTATTCATCATCACATTCAGTTTTTCGAAAGTAATTTCTTCTATCGCTACAACGTATTCTCCAAGGTGTATATCTTCCATAATACCTTTTGATTTGTTACCACCATATGCAATCGCCATAGAAGGAACCCCCATAACCTGACTAAATATTACAGAGTGGAACCTAGTACCAATTAAATAATCTAATCCTTTATAAACTGTCATCATATCTTTATAGTCAAAATCACCATCAACAACTTTATACCTAATAGATTTATCGAGCTGACTTATTACATCATTAATTGCTATCAAATCAGTCTCGTGTTTACTAGGACCTTGCACTTGAACGATGAAATAAAACTCAATGTCGGGATTTTTATTGCAGTACTTAGCTATAGTGGCGATATAGTTCTCATACCTTTCAATAGGATCACTAGAGTGTGGGAAACGGTAAGGCCTTACTGTAATACCAATTTTTTTTACATTATTTTTGATGGCAATTACGTTCTTGGCTTCATCACGAACAGTATCTTTCTCTTTTGAATAATAACCCAAATCAAATGCCAACTCTGAATTTAGAACTCCCATACTCTTAAGGTACTCGTGGGATATGCTTTCGCGGGCATATAACTTATCTACACGACTCAAAACAAACTGCACTAACTTTCTATTAGAAAAACCTGTAATTGGACCTACCGAATTTGGTAAGAAAATTATTTTCTTTTTAAGGCGAATCCCCAACAGGAGATAGTACAAACCAAACCAGAGATAATATAAATCTCCAATTTTTCCGTATGTATGTAGGAAGCCACCACCTTTAACGACGATACATTCACTGTCTTTTAGGAAAGTAAAAGAGTCAAGGTATTCTTGTTTCTTAAAGAAAACCCCAAAAATAAATTCATACGGTAACAACAACAACAAGAAATGCTTAACAAAGTCAATCAATGCTTGAATCCCCGCTTGAAGCACAGTCCAACGGCTATCATGTACACCCGTATTTTTGATTACTCGTTTAGGATTTTCAATTATATTGCGAAAAACTTTAAAGCCTGCACGCCTTGTTTGTTCACTTTGTTTGTATCTATCTTCATCTGAATTACCATAGTCAACAATTCCAATCTCACAGTTCTTACCGAAGGAATCTTCAATTAAATATGCAGCTTCCCAAACAAGCGCTTGGTCACCTCTATTTAAATCAGTACATGCGGGTACGATAAGGGCCTTAATTTTTCTCAAAACTGCTCTCCGGATAACAATTCAAACAACATTTTATTATACTCGCTAACTTTATTTTTTAAGGAATATATTTTCGACTCAGAAAGTAAATTAACAACCTGACCAGAAGGATAGTCAAATGAAATCAAGTTATCACTAACTCCCAATGAGCCTAGAATGTTCTTCACTTTTTCGTCCCATTCTATTGCTACCACTCTTTTTTCCCTTGCCAAACAAGGTAATATTGAATGAAGACGTTGAGCAACAACAAAATCAGACTGTTCAGAATACCTAATTACATCCTTGTAGCTTGAAGCTTTTTCATTAAATACTAACCTACTTGAAGGATATCCAATTTTATTACATAACGGACGAACAACATTATTAATGTAGTATACATCACTGACCGAACCATTATTTGATATATATATTGTATCGAACTTTTCTAGCATCCCACCAATTACATTAACCCACCACTTCGCCGTTTCATGTCTATCATGTGTAAAGTCAGAATGTCGCTTACATTCATTGGTATCCATGATAAACAATGTAACAGAACTATCTTTCTTTACTGAAATCTCGGACTTACATTCAATATAGGCAGATGCTATAGCTGCATCATATGTATTTTTACCATGTAAGATATTATTGTCTTTTAAGTTTTTTAGAGAGCCTAAATCTCTTACATAAACAAGCTTATTTTTAGTAATTTCTTTAAGTAGGTATCTTGATAATGGGCTGAACTCCTTTCCTACACCAACAGACCAGAATACAAAGTTTTTCTCACGCTTTCGTAATATTGAACTATAGACAAAAAGCTTGCTTAGAAAGTCACCAAAATTATCGATCAGTAAGTGCCCCCCGCCTATTACGATTAAGTCCTTGTCATCTATAAAATTCTCAAAGCTTTCTTTTGGTAACTTCTTAGTTTTAAATAAATTGTATGCAAATCTTATGTAGTAACTTCTTTTTTTCTCTTCTGGGAATGTGTAGTTGGAGAAGTCATACGCATCATGTTGATAATCAATATTATAGCAACCATGGTGTAAATCAAAATACTCAACTTCATGTTGGCCAATGGAGTTAATGCTAATCCCCAACGACTTTGCAATCAATTGATCTCCAACATTAAGTGAGTAACCCACTCCTAAAATCCCAATTTTCACTGCGTGCACCTGACTAATGATGAAAAAATTGTTGTGTTTAATTTATACTTTTTATTTAAGTGGAAAAAGCAGAGACTGTTCCAAACTAGAACGCAGAGGATCGTACTATAAGCTATTGCTTCCATACCAAACTCTCCAAAACATAGGTAAATAAATACAAGCTTGACAAACAAACCTACAGTCAAATAAATGAACAACGAAAAAAACTCTTCTTTTATTTTCATCATTGTTAACGTTTGACCAAAAATGGCACTCAAGAAGTATCCAAATGTAATTAATACTGCCAAGTAACTATATTGCTCATATTCCTTACCAAACATACTCAAGATTAAGTCACCAAAGTTATATATGATAATCAAAAAAAGTAGATTAGATACAAAGCCGATTAAAGTGGCTGAATTGTTTACAGCTGATATTTTATTTCCCGACGATTTCACAAGAATAGGATAAACAACATTATTTACTGACAAAAGCACTATTGAACTCAACATCGAAACCTTTTGAGCTGAAGAATAATAAGCCACCATTTTTAAGTCACCGATTCTCTCTAGAATAATAACATCTACATTTGTTATTAATGTTATAATTAAAAGAATACCAAACAACTTGACTGACACCAGTGCATCATTTTTACTTACAATCCCCCCTAGACCAAAAGTGTAAATTCTGTTTTGTTTGTTAATTTCCCTGTTAGAAAAATAGGATACAAACACATAACTACATAGCAAAGCAGAGCAAAGTAAGTAGTGATTTAAATCTGACCCGATAGTCAAGCGCATAAATATTATGCTAAGCAAAAATATAATTGACCTTAATAGCTTTTCTATAGCATTTGCAAATACTGCCTTTCCATCTGAAATCAACACAGATATTCGAATTAATGACATAGATATTGCAGCATTAACCAATGTGGTAAACACACTTAAGTACCAATCAAAACCTATATAATTAAAGTAACACAAGATCATCAATGAAGTTATGGCAAGAGCAATATAGAACGTTCTTGTTACATTTCCAAGCCAACGTTCTTTTTCAGTCTGTTCTATTTTTGGAAGTCTAAGCAATATATATTGATTAAAACCAAAACATGAAATAACTGACGTTAAGGCTGTAAATGAAATTATATATGAGTATAGACCGAACAATTCACTACCAAAGAAACGTGATATGGCAATATTCACACCAAAAACCGACAAAGCAGACAAACCACTACATATTGAAACTAACATTGTCGTTATTAAAATTTTCAAGTTGATCATAGCACCTGTTTAATATTAGATTTTTCATTAATTATGTTTTATATAAGCCATCGATTCACAATAACGAAACCAAGTCAGATTTAATAACTCAACAATATACTAGCGGTCTTTAAAGGTACTTAATTTTTCGCATAAAGATCATGTTAGCCATTATTAACATATCATTGACTACCCAGAATAAATTTACATTCCTTATTCAACACGATACTATTCGTTATAGGCGTATTCGAGTTCACACTGAGGTCATAATTTATACAAACAACGTTTGGACCATGTATGAATGGTATATGTATTCCTCATTCGTCAGGCAACTATTTGGCAGCATATATGAGTTTATCAACTGCCTAATAAACTCAATAGTTGATTTCGCATTCAATTCTGCACACTTAGCAACTCAAACGCGCCTCAAATAAGTTCAATGAGACACTCCATAAAAACTTATTGAATCTTATAACAAGGTTTTAGCCGACAATTTAGCTGAGCTAAAGTAATAATCTGCATGGTTTCTGCAGGCTTGTCAGCCTCTGACGAATAGAGACCACAACGCCGATTGTCGAAATGATTGACCAACCAAGTGCTAAAACTTCAAGAGGATCTGAATAGCCACCAAATCAGTAGACACTCTTTAACTTGATTTCATATTGCTTTTCATACTCTACTGGCGACAACTGA
>NZ_JBNFXP010000041.1:0-13744 GCF_052877535.1 Vibrio sp. PNB23_22_6
CCTTGGCCGTCAGACACCTCAACGGTGAAACTGTCTGAGCCGTTGTAATCGTCGTTCGGGGTGTAGGTCCAGTTACCGTCGGTATCTACCGTCACTGAACCGTTAGTCGGATCGCTACCTTTGTTGAAGGTCAGCTCGTCGCCATCAACGTCAGTTGCGTTCAGTTTGCCGCTGACTGGCGTATCTTCTGGGGTTTCAACTGAGATGTCGTCACCAAGCGGCGCGCCATTACTGTCAACGATTTCAGGATCGTCGTTCGCTGGTGTCACGCCAATATTTACGGTGATCGTGTCCGTACCACCTTGGCCGTCAGACACCTCAACGGTGAAACTGTCTGAGCCGTTGTAATCGTCGTTCGGGGTGTAGGTCCAGTTACCGTCGGTATCTACCGTCACTGAACCGTTAGTCGGATCGCTACCTTTGTTGAAGGTCAGCTTGTCGCCATCAACGTCAGTTGCGTTCAGTTTGCCGCTGATTGGTGTATCTTCGTCAGTAGTGACCTCAAGGTCAGCACCAATAGGTTGGTTGTTTAAATCGACAAAGATTGGTTCAAAAATATTGAACTGTTCGAGCAGAGTAAGACTTTGCGTTTCTGATAAACCCAAAGATTGCAAACCACTTGTTTCAAAATTGGTGTCCGCGAGCAACTCTACGCCAGTTCGGTCGATTGTTCCGCTTGCTTGCAGACTAGAGCCATTATTTTGACCTGCGGCTGGTGCAAAGTCTTCATCTAGCAAGGTAGGATCTTGGCCCGCTTCTAATGCCCCGATGATCTGAGCAACATCATCAGAAACATCTCGAATTCCGTCTTCATTTACAACTTGTACCTGAAAACCATCTGACTTTGCCTCATTCTTAGCAATGATAACTTCCCCTATTAAGGGCTGCTGGTTCTCATTAAGGACTTTTAATTGCCCATCCAAACCTATTACAACGAGTTGCTCACCAAGTGATACCAAGGTTGTACGTTCCATCTAAACCCCTAACCGAAAGTTACGCCAATATTTTGACTAATAATAATGATTTGACATATTTTGCCTCATAATATAACGCAATAACAGTAATTTAACACCAATTTATAACGTTCAGGTCACATATTGTGTATGCTACTCACCAAGACAACAATGCGAAACCAATTGCATTTATTTAAAGAACAACATTCTCAAAAACGCTTTAAAAGAGTGATTCCCGTTCAGAATAACCAACGCTTGCACTTAATAATTAATAATTAATAATTTTTTACCGTCACTACGCTATGTGGATGAATTGTAAGGTTGATTATGCACTGCGTTGTGCGTTAAATTATTGACGCCCATGGAGACATCTCATTTATAAGAATTATTTTTGTCTCTGACATTACTTTATTTAGGAGAATCACAGTGAAGTGGACTCATGCCAACGCCTTTTGTTTAGGTGTACTCACCGCTAGCCCTGCTTTAGGGCAAACTTTAGAGCAAGCGGTTGAAAACACGCTTAAAACTAACCCTGACATCAAAAGCGCGTACAATGAATACGTGAGCAAGTTGTATGTGAATAACGCCTCGAGCGGTGCATACCTTCCATCTGTCGATCTCGACGCAGGGATCGGGTATGAGGGTATCGATCCCGCAGAACAAAGAGACTCAACCGATCTAACTCGCAAAGAAGCAACGATTACTTTGTCTCAATTAATTTGGGATGGTTCAGCAACGCTGAATGACATCGAACGCACAGCAGCCGATGCAGAATCTGTTCGCTATCAATTACTTGCTGACGCACAAGATACTGCACTAGAGGTCACGAACGTGTATTTAGATGCGGTAAAAGCATACGAAATTTTAGCGCTTTCAGAAAGCAACTTGAAAGTTCATAAAAAAATCTATCAAAATGTTAAAAAGCGCGTCGACTCCGGTATCGGCTCTACCGTAGACTTAACTCAGGTAGAAGCACGTTTAGCAAAAGCTCACGGTAATCTTGCCGCTGCGCAAAATAACCTGTTTGATAGCCATATAATGTTCACTCGTATTGTTGGTCAATCTCCCCAAGGACTCATTTTTCCAAGAGCAGATCAAAACTTCATCCCATATACGGTTGATGATGCGATCAACTTGGCATTTAATTCCCACCCAGTAATCAAAATATCTATCGCAGACGTCGACTCAGCAAAGTTTCAATACAAGCAATCAAAAGGGACTTACTACCCAACGATTTCGCTTGAAGCGGCTCAGACATGGCGTGATGACGCCGGTGGCTTTGAAGGCCAAAGCGATGAAACCACCGCAATGATTCGAATGCGCTACAATCTGTTTAACGGTGGTAGTGATGTAGCTAATGCTGAGAGTTTTGCATACCAGTTAAATAAAGCAAAAGATTTACGTGAACGCGCCTATCGTAATGTCGAAGAAGGACTACGGTTGTCGTGGAACGCATTGGCTCTGACGCTACAGCAAAAAGAATTCCTCTCTGATCACGTCGACTACACATCAGAAACAGTCATTGCCTATGAAAAACAGTATCGGATTGGCAAACGAACTCTCCTTGACTTGCTCAACACGGAAAATGAATTGTTCCAAGCAAGAAAAGATTACATAGATGCAAAATACGGTGAACAGTATGCGAAGTATCGAGTCATGAACGCGACGGGACAATTATTAAACGCCCTGCGTGTTGACGTACCAACAGAGTGGAATCAGAAGGTGGAGTACTAAGCATGGATGCAATTAAGATTCTATTAGCTTTAGGGGTTATGGCAACGGCATATCCGGCAATAGCGCAGGAGGAATACGACTACCAGCCAGCACCAACTGCGGAGCAAATTGCAGATTTGATGGATGATGATAGTGATGGTGTCATCAATACGCGTGACTTATGTCCAGGCACGCCAATCGGTTCAGAAATCGACAATGATGGTTGTGGTGAATACATTAAGTCTTCAGAAAAAATGCAGGTAAGAGTTCTCTTTGCCAACGATTCCGATCAAATCGAACCTGTATTCCAGCGCCAAATCCGCGAACTTTCCGACTTTCTTAAAGAGTACAAAACCACCACTATCGAACTTCGCGGCTATGCAAGTAAAACTGGGGGAACTGATCACAACCAAGCACTTTCAGAGCGTCGTGCCAAGAATGTTCGCCAAATGCTGTTAAATTATGGTATTGCAGCCAAGCGTGTGCGAATTATCGGCTTTGGAGATACACGCCTTGCTACTGCAGGAACCGACGAAGTAAGTCATGCTCTAAACCGCCGTGTCACCGCTTCTGTCATCGGCTACAAAGGTGAGGTCAAGAAAGAGTGGTCTATATTTACCACTCTTCCAAAAAGTTAGTGCAAGGAGCTTCGGCTCCTTTTCTTTTTCAAGCTCCGCTATCCGTATTATGCTTTAGAAATCGGCGCTTTAGTGCTAATCTAACCACGTCATAACAATGAGAGTTTTGAAATGAGCAAACTTACATCAGATATCCAAGCAAACTTAGATCTTTTCGTTACTGAAACTAAACAAAACCAATTGGTTTGGGGTCTGCGTAATGAAGAAGGCTGGCTATCTTGCGATTCAACTGAATTCGAAAACAGCGAAGTCATGCCTTTCTGGTCGACTAAAGAAGATGCAGTAGCACATAATGTTGAAGAATGGGCCGACTTCAAAGTCCTAGAAATTCCACTTGATATCTTTGTAGAAGATTGGCTTCTAACTCTTGCTGAAGATGGTGTTCTTGTTGGTACTAACTGGAATGCGCAGCTAGAGGGTAAAGAAATGGAACCTCAAGATTTAGCTAAGCTTTACATCGACTAAACATCTAGGGCCTTTGCGATCACTGCGAAGGCCTACCTTTTCTTAATTTCGCTTCAAGATCGACAGAGCGGATCGTTTTTGTCAACCCCACCACAATTCCTCTCGACTTTTGTCATCTGGCACAACATATCATTGGTATATAATACCGAATCAAACGTGATAATAAGAATATAAGGTTACATCACTATGCGTCCCCTACTCTCTTTGCTTGCTTCATTACTTTTATTCAACCAAGCAAACGCAAGTGACTCACAACGCTTCACCCAATGGCATTCCGTTTACCAATCCACCATTAAAACGAGTAGTGAATCTGCATTGGCCATGCTTCAAGACCGATACCACACTGCTAATACAAATCATGAAAAATTGTATGTGAGTGGGATGATTTATGAGTACATGTCGAACATCAATCAACCATACTACGGTAGCAGTCAAGTGCTTGGTAACCGCTTTGCAAAACTGGAATCAAAGTACATCCTTGCGCTCTCAGAATATAAAAAGGGTAATTACGATACCTCTGTAAATATTTTTACCTCATTACGGGAAAACGCTAAACAGTATTCTGACGTTGAAAGTACCGCACTGATGAATTTTCATTTGTGTTACATACTCAATCGACAAGGGCAATATCACAAAGCAAACTTCTATTGCTCCTCACTTGCGAATCACTTAGAGGACAATCATTATGAAGGTTTTCCTGAAGATCTTGCAATGCGTGTCATCGCCAATAACTATGATTTTCGAGGCGAGTATGAGACGGCATTACAGCTATATCGCCGCTTACTTAAAGAAATGCCATCACAGAGTGACCCAACTGGTGTCTATAATGATGTTGGTGTTTTGCTTATTGAATTAGGCCAGTTTGAACAATCTGAGCAATATCTCATTCAAGCGTTACTTGCTCGTCAACTGGATGGGAGGCCAAGAGAGGTGGCGCAAGTTGAGCACAGCCTCGCCACGATGTATAGCAAGCAAAATGAACTAGACAAAGCGATCACCCACTATAAAAACGTAATGACGATCCTTGAAAAGCATAACCACCCTTATGGACTTGGCTTAACCTACTTAGGTTTAGGTTCTGAGTATGTAGTATCTGGGGATTTTAAAAGTGGAGTACCTTACATAAAGAAAGCACTTGAGCTTGGAAAGCAGCATAATAACAAACGATTACAAATAGAAAGCCACCTAGCTGCTGGTGAAGCTTACCTGATGCACGGTATGGTGGACCTGGCAATCGAACACGGCAAGGCTGCTTTGACGTTAGCTCGCGAAAACTCAACAAATGCTCTACAAGCGAAAGCGCAACTTCTACTGTCTCATGGCTACCGCCAGACAGAAGATCTTTCATCCGCCCTCTTTCACTTTGAGAATTACGTTACCCTTGAGTTAGCAACCCGAGATAGCAACAACATCAAAGCGATTGAAGCACTAGACCTAACAAAAAAGGAATATGAGTACGAACTTCAGCTCACCAAAATAGCGAATGAACGTAATCTAAAATTACTTGAGTTCAGTGAATTTAACGAACAGAAACGCGCCTATATCTTTGTGATATTTTGTTTGTTGACGCTGCTATTAGCTATCTTCTATGTACAACGAAAAACGCGTAACAAATCGCTCTTAGATAGCCTAACGGGTTCACTCAATCGCAGTGCGATAATCGATAAAATCAAGGCTCAATGCTATCAATGTACTGATGATATGCGCTACGTTTTAGTGTTATTGGATCTAGACAACTTTAAGCTGATCAATGATAACTTCGGTCACCCAACAGGGGATCTTGTATTAAAACAGGTTTGCAAAGCACTTCGATCTAAGCTCAATAAAGGTGAATACTTGGGTCGGTTAGGTGGTGAGGAATTTGTTCTACTATTGAAGAACGTTGACGATATTGATGTGCAATTTCGTGTACATAGTCTACACAAAACGATTTCAGAGAAGCCGATAAAAACGAAAACAAATCAATTACTCAACGTTACGGCAAGCTTGGCCTATATTTCGACATCTAAAGCTCTAACTAACTTTGATGAGCTTTATGCGATTTTAGACCAAGCTTTATATCAGGCGAAGAAGAATGGCCGTAATACCATTGTTGACGCCTATAACGAACCTATTGATCTGCCAATTACTGCTTTTTAAGCAACGACTGCATGACAACATTTTTATTGTTTAAATAATCATCTAAACCCGCTTTGCGTAAATCGCATGACGGACAGTCGCCACAACCGTCACCAATGATGCCGTTGTAACAAGTAAGCGTATTCTCACGCACCAGTTGCAAGGCATCATACTGATCAGCCAATGCCCAAGTTTCGGCTTTATTTAACCACATTAGTGGCGTTTTGATTTCAAATTGACGATCCATCCCCTTAACTAGCGCGCTGTTCATTGCTTTAACAAATTCATCACGGCAATCTGGGTAGCCACTAAAATCGGTCTCACACACACCTGTAATCACCGTTTCTGCACCAATTTGGTATGCGTAAATACCCGCTAAAGTTAGGAATAATATATTACGGCCAGGTACAAAAGAGTTTGGCAAACCGTTTTCTTGTAACTCATGAGAGACAGGAATATCATCACGCGTCAATGAACTGATTGCCAACTCATTGAGTAACCCAACATCCATCACTTTGTGTGCAGCGACACCCAAATCTTTCGCTAATCTTTCAGCAACTTCAATCTCTAGTTTATGACGTTGACCATAGTCGAATGTAATGGCGTGAACTTCATCAAACTCTTTCAACGCCTGAACTAAACATGTTGTAGAGTCCTGCCCACCACTGAAAACAACAACCGCTTTTTTCATTTTATTCTCCAAGCTTAAGCAATACTTAAGTATTTATGAGTTTGAATCGACAAACGCCAGTTGCGAGCAACACACGTATCGATACACAGTTGTGTTGCGCGAGACTTTTGGCTGATTGGTTGAAGCGCAATGATGGTTTTCATTGATACCTTCGCAGAGGTAAGCAACACATCCAATTGGTCAATGTCTTTTTGAGTGCCAACCGGATGCTTAATTTCATTTGCACGCTCTAACGCACTTTTCAGTACAGGAAGCTTACCCTTCATTGCTACTTTTGGTGACACCGTCACCCATGTGTTTTCAGAAGTCAAAACTTCCGATGTGCCACTTGTTTCAATTTGGCACTGACAACCCATGGCTTCAAACGCCGCCGTGAGTGAACGTAAGTCGTAAATGCACGGCTCACCACCAGTGATGACGATATGCTTCGCGTTAAAACCTTGTTTTTTATATTCTTCTACGATGTCATCGGCAGAGGCTAAACACCACGTTGGTGAATCTTCCATTTTCACTAAGATGTCACCTATCTGACGCTGATCTTCCGCTTCCGCATACCAAGTTTGTTTCGTATCACACCAAGAACACCCCACTGGGCACTCTTGCAAGCGCACAAAAACTGCAGGTACACCAGTGAAAACCCCTTCCCCTTGGATGGTTTCAAACATCTCATTTAGCTTATACAACGCAGCACTCACTCCACTCATTATACTTTGAGGCGAAGACATTAATAGAGAGGCGCACTCAGGTCAATTTAAACCAAAAATTAAATGTTAAAATGGGTCTTTTTGTAGTTTCATACGCAGGTTTCCCATTTTTAAAGGTAAGTAATGATGTACAAACTGATCGCCCTCGATATGGATGGCACGTTGCTAAACAGCGATAAAATAATTTCAGAAGAGAACAAACAAGCCATCGCTAAAGCACGCGCAGCGGGTGTTACTGTTGTTCTCGCTTCTGGTCGCCCACTTGAAGGGATGCAAGATAAGCTCGATGAACTGTGCATTGATTCAGATAAAGATTTTGTCTTGTACTACAACGGCTCAATGGTAAAGAACATTGGCACCAATGAAATTATTCATCAACAAATTATCGATGGTAAGGCGGCAAAGAAGATCGCACGCAACGCACAAGAGCTTGGCGCATTCGTGCATGCATTCAGTCAAGAGCATGGATTAATCACCACAGAAAACAACCCTTACACTGATATCGAAGCAAAAATCAATGGATTAGAAATTACTGAGATGAACTTCGAAGCATTGGAAGACGATCACCCAATCATTAAAGCAATGATGGTTGCCGAGCCTAATACGCTGAATGATGTGATTGCTGCGCTGCCTACTGAACTACGTGAAGAGTTTACCGTCGTACAGAGTGCCCCATTTTTCCTTGAGTTCCTTAACCCTTTAAGTAACAAAGGCATTGGGGTTGCTGCTATTGCTGAATACCTTGGTATTAAAGCCGAAGAGGTAATTTGTATGGGTGATGCTGAGAATGATCACCACATGCTGCAATACGCAGGTCTTGGTATAGCGATGGCAAATGCAATGGCAGAAACGAAGCAAATCGCAGATTACATTACTGAAAGTAATGATGATCACGGTGTTGCTAGGTCGATCGAAAAGTTTGTGTTAAATCCATAACGGACAGGGTTTTAAGCTCAATAAAAAGCCTCGCATTGACGAGGCTTTTTGGTTCGTTGATATTACTCAGTTCTATTGTCTCTCGTTAGTTTCTTCGCCAAAGTCATGAACAGTAACATCAGTATTGGGTAGTGTAACGTTTTAAACACGAGTGACCAAAAACCACTAAATGACACCATTGATACTGAATATAAATACAATTGATCAACCAATAACAATACCAATATCACGAACAGCATCTGACGGCGATCAAACCTTGCTGAGGTATTCTTAAAAGCCAAGACCAATGCAGATGTGGTAATAATGATGGCCAACCAACTAACAAACACAGGTAGAGGCCAAAGAATGGAGAGTACCGCTGTAATTATGGTCATGGTGAACCAAACGCCTTTTGAACTCAGCAATTGATCGACATTTATGTCAGGCTTGGCTTCCAATCGCAGCACATGCCAAGCGACTAAAACACCTAACACCGCGCCAATCATCATATCCAGAATAAATGCCGTACCCAAAAAGAACTTACATGCCATCACAAACAAAGTTACAACGCTGACACATAGTGTTTCTCGGTTAATACCAAAACGCTGCGTCTTTTGGAAGATGAAGGTCACCACACAGGACCAGATCGCGATTGGCAGACTTGGGAAACTAAAACCAAAACTGTGAGTAAGTTCTGCAATGGGCGTATAAACATGCGGCCTTGGCAAAGCAAAGCCTTGCTGTGCGACTAACACCATCAAAGAGGTAGCCGTCAGAGCAAAAAACAGGCGATAAACAAAGCCAATACCGAATCGCATCATGACAAAGGGAAATAAAAACAGTAAAAATGTGGGATTAGTTAATCCGGTCACTAACTTCGCTATCTCACATGCGGTAGCGCGACTGTTTTCTGAGAAAGAGCTAGCCCAAGTTTGTAAATCAACCATCCAAGTCAATTCTAACTGCCTAAATGAAGGTGCTGATTCAATCAACTGGTTGACGTACACCACGGATTGATCCGTCGCATCATTGTAAAAGCGAAGAATGTCATTCCACTGTGATGGATAGCGGTACAGCGAAGCAATTAATTCATTAGGAGGTAATAACATCGCAGACGCAATTTCTACCCCATAATGTGGAGCAAACCACGTTGGGAGCTCATTGGCACCTAACGCATTTTCCATAGAAAACGCGATCACATCCGAATCAGATGCACAATCATAGAAAATTGCCGTGTCTGTTCGTCCAAGCTCTTCACCTACGGTGACAACCAGTCCCGTCTCTTCCCATGTCTCTCTTTGTGCCGCTAGTTGGGGGGATTCACCTTCTATAATGGTTCCGCCAGGTAATGAAATTCTGTCCGTTAATACTTCATGTACGAGTACAATTTTGTCGTCGACACGAACAATACAAAGGGCACCTTTCAAACTGTCGGATGAAGGATTTGCTATCGCAAAAGGGGCGACCAGAAATGAAAGAAAATATAGGACAAGAATAAATAGCGGTCTCAGCACAAAAAATACAACCTTAAAAAATGATCGCCAGTATGGTTCTGACAAAAAAAAGACACAACCCGAAATACAGTGCGAGATTTTGCCAGTTATATTAATTTGCTGTCAAAAGTAATTACGTCGATCCCTTCCATTCTCATTGTTAATACAACGTTTGCTAAAGGACCTAGGTTTGGGATTGGATAGATAAACATGTTATAAGTAGCACCTATCACGTCACACTTATCACTTGTTGAGTGACTTTCTTAACCAGTGGATATGATGACCAAAACCATGTTTTTGATACAGTGCAATTGCCGTTTGGTTAAAATCCCATACTTCGACAAACATCTGTTTTACACCATAATCAAGAAACGTCGCTTCCATCTTATCTATCAAGGCTTTCGCGGCCCCCTGCTTACGATAATCGGGTAATACGTATAACTCATCAACACTACCCATCAAGACAGGTTTACTTACGGTAGAGATCAATTCACAGAAGTGACCTGAAATAAAGCCGATGATTTCATCTTCATCCTTTGCTACAAAGACCAAGCACTCCGGATTATCAAGATAACGAGCAATGCTTTTTTCTTGCTCAATCTCTTCTGCCGTTTTGAACAGCTCTGGAGATTGCAGGTGGTGTTCATCATGCAGTTCAAACATAAGGTCATTGAGAGACTCTAGATCGTTGAAACAGGCGGGTTTGATAACAAGTGTCGACATAGAAAGAATTCCTGAACAAGAACCCGCATAGTGTGTTATCAAATATGATTTATGGCAAGCAAGATTAAGAGAAAAGCCCCGAATACCAATACGATGCGGGGCGCGAACAAATATAATATTAACGACCTAACTAACGCTTGAGTACCCTTTCGATTTCACTCAAACTACTTGGGTCATCAATCGTAGAAGGAATTGCGTACTTCTCACCATCAGCAATTTGACGAATGGTACGACGTAAAATCTTACCCGAGCGGGTTTTTGGCAATCGATCCACAACCAATGCATGTTTGAAGCAAGCCACCGCACCAATCTGACTACGAACCTTACCGACCAACTCTCCTTCCAGAGTTAACTCATCCACTTTAATGCCGTCTTTTAACACCACAAAACCAAGCGGCAATTGGCCTTTCAGCTCGTCATGGATACCGACAACCGCACACTCGGCAATCGCAGGGTGCCCACCGACAATTTCTTCCATTTCGCCCGTTGATAAGCGGTGCCCAGCTACGTTAATGACATCATCGATACGCCCCATAATAAATAGGTAACCATATTCATCAAGGTAACCACCATCTCCGGAAACGTAGTAACCGGGAAACTGGCTTAAATATCCTGTTTCAAATCGGTCATGATTACGCCATATCGTCGGTAAACAGCTGGGTGGTAACGGCCGTTTCAAAGCGACGAAGCCTTGTTGATTTGCTGCAACAGGAAGCCCAAGTTCGTTAAGGATCTCTACCTGATACCCAGGGATAGGCTTCGTTGCCGAACCGGCTTTTACTGGCATCATCTCAATACCTGTCGGGTTACCTGCGATAGCCCAGCCCGTTTCGGTTTGCCACCAATGATCGATGACAGGTTTATTTGTTTTGGACTCCACCCACTCCAATGTTGGAGGGTCTAAGCGCTCCCCAGCCATAAAGATGGTTTTCAGCTTTGATAAATCATACTGCTTGATGAACTCGCCATCTGGGTCCTCTTTCTTTATTGCTCGAAACGCTGTTGGCGCAGAGAACAACACATCAACGTTGTATTCATCGCATACTCGCCAGAAAGCACCTGGATCTGGCGTACGAACAGGTTTACCCTCAAATAGGACGGTTGTACAACCATGAATCAATGGTGCGTACACAATATACGAGTGTCCTACAACCCAACCAACGTCCGAAGCAGCCCAAAAAACACCATCCTGATGCACATCATAAATAGAGGTCATTGAGTACTTCATCGCAACCGCATGACCACCGTTATCACGTACAACTCCTTTCGGCTTACCTGTTGTTCCCGATGTATATAGGATGTACAGCGGATCGGTCGACAATACAGGTACGCAAGCGTGCGGCAACGCACTGTTGTATTCTTGCTGCCAATCTAAATCGCGTTCTAAATTCAGCTCTGCCTCACATTGAGGACGCTGCAACACAAACACTTTTTCGGGCTTCCATCGGCTATCCATAATGGCTTGATCAACGAGCGGCTTGTACGGAATGACTTTGTTAACTTCAACCCCACAAGAGGCCGTAAGAATGACTTTTGGCTCTGCATCTTCGATCCGAACCGCAAGTTCATTGGGCGCAAACCCGCCAAATACAACAGAGTGAATCGCGCCTAAACGTGCGCACGCCAACATTGCCATTGCTGCCTCTGGGATCATTGGCATATAAATGACCACTCGATCGCCTTTCCTCACTCCTTGGCTAGATAGCATCCCTGCCACTTTCGCAACTTGGTCACGCAACGCTTTGTAACTGTAGCTTTGCTTATTGCCTGTCACTGGTGAGTCATAAATCAGCGCGGTTTTGTCCCCTCTGCCTTGCTCGCAATGGTAATCCAGTGCGAGCCAAGAGGTATTAAGCACACCATCAGGAAACCAACGTTCAATTCCATGTTCATCAGCATTTAAGATGGTATTTGGCGCATCAAACCAGTCGATATTCTCTGCCTGGGATCGCCAAAAGGCTTCTGGCTCCGTCTGTGCCCAAAGGTATTCTTTCTGATATGCAGACATATTGCATCCTCCAGTATGTCCTGAGGTTGAATTTCAGCTATAAATTATCCAAAGACAGTGGAGGGTACACGTACAAAGCCCTCCATAAGTATTCTCGCACTGCGACTCATGGTGGCTTTCTCTACCACCCAGCCTTGATCGGTTTCTTTCGCTTTCGCACCGACTTTCAGCGTGCCCGATGGGTGGCCAAAGGTGACTGACTCTTTATCACCACCACCTGCTGCTAAGTTTACCAAGGTTCCCGGAACACAAGCTGCTGATGCAATGGCCACTGCCGCCGTCCCCATCATTGCGTGGTGTAATTTACCCATAGAGAGCGCACGCACCAGGACATCCACTTCTCCAGCGGCTACCGGCTTGCCACTCGAAGATAAATAATCTTTTGGTTTCGATACAAACGCGATTTTAGGCGTATGCTGGCGAGTTTGCGCTTCTTCTAATGACGTAATCAGCCCCATTTTGAGTGCCCCGTGAGCTCGGATTGACTCGAACATCGCCAATGCGACTTCATCGTTGTTGATGTCATCTTGCAATTCTGCACCCTGATAGCCTATCGAATCAGCATCAACAAATATCGTTGGTATACCCGCATTGATAAAGGTGGCATTGAAAGTACCGACATTCGGTACCATCAAATCGTCGACTAAATTCCCGGTTGGGAACATGCTGCCTTCACCATCCGCAGGGTCGACGAAATCCACTTGAATTTCTGCCGCAGGGAAAGTCACCCCATCTAGCTCGAATTCCCCAGTTTCTTGTACAAAACCGTTCACTACTGGCACATGAACCAAAATGGTTTTACTGATATTCGCTTGCCATACTTTCACTGTTACGATGCCATTTTCTGGTATGCGGTCTTGAGGGATAAGTCCCGAGTGAATCGCAAACGGCCCCACTGCTGCTGATAAATTTCCACAGTTGCCACTCCAGTCAACGAATGGCTTATCGATGGATACTTGGCCAAACAAGTAGTCGATATCGTGGTCCTTCTGAGTGCTGCGGGAAACAATCACAGCTTTACTCGTACTTGACGTAGCGCCGCCCATTCCATCGATTTGCTTTGCATAAGGATCAGGGCTGCCAATCACGCGCAGCAATAGATTGTCTCGCTCTTTGCCTGCGACTTGTGCCTCCGATGGCAAATCCTCTAAGTTAAAAAATACGCCCTTGCTCGTCCCACCGCGCATATACGTTGCTGGCACTTTTATTTGGCTTTGTACTGCTTTTTCCATTTTGTTTATTCTCCTTATTGCGCCAAAAAGTCTTGTGCAAAGCGCTGTAGTACCCCGCCCGCTTGGTAGACATGCACTTCATCGGCCGTGT
>NZ_JBNFXP010000042.1:0-12588 GCF_052877535.1 Vibrio sp. PNB23_22_6
GCGAGCAAATTTTGACTTTGATAGTATCGAACCAAATGGGGTTCGCCTGAAGTTAGAATATGGCTCTTCACCGACCACTTTTAGAAAGCCTGCCTTTAAATATCACATTTCGCATTTCTGGTGTTTGCTAATGGTTTGATCGCAAAACCGCGCTTTTCTAGTAATTCGATAAGACTGCCCTTACCAACTAAGTGTAAGCTGCCGACCACAACGGTGTAACGGCCTCCTTTCTTTGGTAATACGTTGCCAGAGTCTAATTTTTGTGCCCAATCTCGGTTACGAGAGTATAGAAAGGCTTCATTGAACTGTTCACTGGATTTTTCACTTAGCGATGCTTTTTCTAGCTGACTTCCGGCGCCACTTTTCCAGCTCTCGATTAAGCATTCGACAAGAGCTTCTCCACCATCATATTCTTCGATTGAAGAAAGCAGTAGCTCTTTGCCCCCCTCGGGTTGGCCTGTAATTAAATCGATTTGAAATTGCACCGATTCTAAAGAGAGGATGGGGACGTGTTTTTCTTCTGCCATATTAATTAAATGCATATCGACGCCATGACCTGCCACGTACCCCAATTTGTTAACGAGAGACAACTGAATCGTTAAGGCTGCTGCCCAAGGAGGTGCATTGAGTAATTGCGTTTGTTGCACACCAAGATCTTTGGCAATCTCAGCAAGATGTTGATGCTGCGTTTTATCCAAGACATCTTTGGCGAGAAACGCGGTTTTTGGGTAGGTCACGCCTTCAGTATTTCGAACATCGGTTTCGATGATTAATCCATCACTGTTTTTTAGGAATTGAGTAACGGCTTTAGGCAGCGGGTACATACTTGTATCCCCCACATGAATCGAACCAATAATCATGTATTCGGTATTGCCTTTCTTTGCCAACCAGTGCAGCGGTTCTGCTTGGGTAGAGTAAGAAGTAAAAAAGACAATGAGAGATGACATGACAGACAAGAGTCGAAACATATTTTGTTCCTCGAATTCGATATGCATCTTATCTATATCATGGTTCGACAAAAACGTCATTTTTAAAAATATTGACGTGTTTTGACGGTGACGAAATGAGAGCTAATTCACGAAAGTGTTTTAATTGAGTTTGTTGTTAATGGTAAGTCAAATGCTCTCTCGTGATCAAAATCCTATAAAATCATGCAAAACGCACCAGTTTTTGTGATTGAGATCGCAACAATCTCGTCAAAAAAAGTTACTCGTTTTTGACAAGTTAAATAAGCAATTGAATTTCATGTATTTATATTTTTAATCTCAAGACCAAATTTGAGCTGGATCACTTCTTACTTTTATTTATTTTACGTATTAAAATAACTGCTTGTATGTTGAATACAACTGTTAAGCGCCTCGCATTTAGGTGCTCACCATTTTTGATAAATGTCGTTTTGAACCACTGACTTTTTGGGGAAAGTAAGATGTTGAAACATAGTCTGATTGCTGCTTCTGTAATCGCTACATTGGCAGGCTGCTCTTCACTGCAGAACTCTGAGCAACAAGTTGTAAACTCACTGGCTGACAACCTTAATATTCAATATGAAGTACTTACAAACCACGGCGCAAATGAAGGTCTTGCATGTCAAGACATGGGCGCTGAGTGGGCGTCTTGTAATAAGGTTAACATGACGTTAATTAACCAAGGTGAAGCGGTTGACTCTAAAGATTGGGCTATCTACTTCCACAGCATTCGTCTGATTTTGGATGTAGACAACGAGCAGTTCAAAATCTCTCGTGTAACGGGTGACCTACACAAATTAGAACCAACAGATAAGTTTGACGGTTTCGCGGCAGGTGAAGAAGTCGTTCTGCCGCTGATTGGCGAATACTGGACATTGTTTGAAACTGATTTCATGCCAGGTGCATTTGTAACTGCGCCAAACGCAGAGCCTAAGATGATTGCGTCTCTAAATACAGAAGACGTTGCTTCTTTCGTTACTGGCCTTGAAGGCAACAACCTAAAACGTACGCCTGATGACAACAACATCATGGCAAATGCTGTCTCTCGTTTCGAAAAGAATGAAGATCTAGCAAAACAAGATGTATCAACTACGTTACTACCAACGCCAATGCACGTGAAAGCGGGCCAAGGCACAGTAGACATCGCAGGTGGTATTGCGCTGCCGAAAGACGCATTTGATGCGGCTCAATACGCAGCAATTCAAGATCGCGCAGAAGTGGTAGGTGTGGATGTTCGTGGTGATGTTCCTGTTAGCATCACGCTAGTTCCTGCAAACTTCACCGGTGAATTAGCAAAATCGGGTGCTTATGATTTGAGCATCAATGGCGACGGCATTGTGATTGAAGCATTCGACCAAGCAGGTGCTTTCTACGCAGTACAATCTATCTTTGGCCTGATAGATAGCCAAAATGCTGATTCTCTACCACAACTGTCTATTCAAGATGCACCGCGCTTTGATTACCGTGGTGTGATGGTCGATGTGGCTCGTAACTTCCACTCTAAAGACGCAATCCTTGCAACGCTTGAGCAAATGGCGGCGTACAAGATGAACAAACTGCACCTTCACCTGACGGATGATGAAGGCTGGCGTTTGGAAATCCCGGGTCTGCCTGAGCTGACTGAAGTGGGTGCTAACCGTTGTTTCGATTTGGAAGAGAAAAGCTGTTTACTGCCTCAGCTTGGCTCTGGTCCAACGACAGACAACTTTGGTTCTGGCTTCTTCAGCAAAGCAGACTACGTGGACATCTTGAAGTACGCGAAAGCGCGTAACATCGAAGTGATTCCAGAAATCGATATGCCAGCGCACGCTCGTGCAGCAGTGGTATCTATGGAAGCACGTTACGACCGTCTAATGGAAGAAGGTAAAGAAGCAGAAGCGAACGAGTACCGCCTGATGGATCCTCAAGATACATCGAACGTAACGACGGTTCAGTTCTACAACAAGCAAAGCTTCATCAACCCATGTATGGAATCTTCAACTCGCTTTGTTGATAAAGTGATTTCAGAAGTAGCAGCAATGCACCAAGAAGCGGGCACGCCGCTAACAACATGGCACTTTGGTGGTGACGAAGCGAAGAACATCAAGCTAGGCGCTGGTTTCCAAGACGTCAACGCGGAAGACAAAGTAAGCTGGAAAGGCAACATCGATTTGTCTAAGCAAGATAAGCCATTCCAACAGTCTCCACAGTGTCAGTCGTTGATTGCTAATGGTACCGTGAGTGATTTTGGTCACCTACCAGGTTACTTCGCTAAAGAAGTATCAAAGATTGTTGCAGAGAAGGGCATTCCACACTTCCAAGCGTGGCAAGATGGTCTGAAGTACGTTGAAGAAGGTGAAGCTGGTTTCGCGACTGAAACTACTCGCGTGAACTTCTGGGACGTTCTTTACTGGGGGGGCACATCATCAGTGTACGAGTGGTCTAAGAAAGGTTACGACGTGATCGCTTCTAACCCAGACTACGTGTACATGGACTTCCCATATGAGGTTGACTCGAAAGAGCGTGGTTACTACTGGGCAACGCGTGCAACAGATACGCGTAAGATGTTTGGTTTTGCACCAGAGAACATGCCTCAGAACGCAGAAACCTCTGTAGACCGTGATGGCAATGGCTTCACTGGTAAAGGTGAAATCGAAGCGAAACCATTCTATGGCCTATCAGCACAGCTTTGGTCTGAGACAGTACGTAACGATGAGCAATACGAGTACATGGTATTCCCTCGCGTACTAGCAGCGGCAGAGCGTGCGTGGCACCGTGCTGATTGGGAAAACGACTACAAAGTGGGTGTAGAGTATTCTCTAGAGACAAACCTAGTAGACAAAGCAGCGCTAAACCAAGACTACAACCGCTTTGCGAACGTACTTGGTCAACGTGAACTGGCTAAGCTAGAAAAATCAGGTATCGACTACCGCTTACCTGTACCAGGTGCGAAAGTAGAAGATGGCAAGCTAGCAATGAACGTTCAGTTCCCTGGCGTGAAGCTTCAATACTCTCTAGATGGCAAAAACTGGCTAACTTACGCAGACAGTGCGCGTCCAAATGTGAAAGGTGAAGTGTTTATCCGCTCTGTGTCGGCAACGGGTGAGAAAGCAAGCCGTGTGACTAGCGTGAAATAAATTCACTAAGTTTCACTTAAATCACTATTTATAGCCAAAGCCCTCAACTCATGTTGAGGGCTTTGTTTATTTTTCTATGGGAAATAAGTGTGAACAATGTCTGATTATTATTTACTGATATATAAAATCGTCATTTAGAACGAAAAGAAGAATGTGATCTCGATGCTTGTTTTTTTGCTTGAATTAAGAGTGTAGCTAACCTGACTTCACACTTTATCTTTTTACGAATTTTTATTTTTCATGGCAAAATATTGTATTTAATGGTTTTTTTTAATTTTTACAATGCCAGTTTGAATTGGGTCACTGTTTTAAATGATTTATTTTCCAATGCGAATTAAATTGCGCAGTATTGCCTTAGCCAGGGAGGCTCATCCCAATAATGTTGGCGATGAAGGGCAAGTGATAGCCGCACATCTCATCGCATAACGTGAATAAATATAGGCAGTAATTATGAAAAACGTTTTTGCACTAAGTGCACTTTCTCTTGTTTTCGCATCAAGCGCTTTCGCGGGTTCTTCTTACGTAACAGGTAACGTTCAGTTTCACTCAGACTTTCAACCTAACGTGACTTCAACACTTGAAGCGGGTCATACGTTTGATACTGGCACAACGTTGCTAACTGAGTTTGATGGTATCTCTCTTGGTAAGTACGACGATAATGCTCTTCAAGATACTCGTCTTGGTTACTCACCATACATCACTCTAGGTATCGAGCAGAGCTACTCTTTTAATGACAATCTATGGGTTGCTGCTGGTTACCATCACCTACTAAACAATGGCGAGACTGTACAATACCGTCCGCTTGTTAAAATCGGTTACTACTTTGATAACGGTATTGCTATCAGTAACCGTACTCGTTACCACGACGTAAAAGATGGCAACGATCAATTGCGCTTTGATAACCGTATCGGTTACGTAGTAAATGAAGAGTTAGCGCTAAGCTACAACAACGTTTACGTACGTACAGACAATGCTGACAACACGATGGATCATGAGCTTCGTGCTACATGGATACGCAATGGCGTTCAACCATATTTCGAATACCGTAACCAAGCTGATAATGCAAACAATGCGTTTGTGTTCGGTGCGTCTTATGGTTTCTAATAAGTCCTAGCTGTTCATGATTAATGAACACATTCAAAGCTTAGCAATATTCAGATGCTGTTAGCTTTGCGAGCGACCTTGATATTTTTGAGGTCGCTTTTTTTGTATCTAAGAGACTGAATTCATGCAGCAAGTGACGCTTTAAGATAGCAGAGGTTACTACTAAGTATTGAAGAGATGGGGGAAAATAAGCACTGGGAAAAATGGCCCGCTGAGGGGAGTCGCGAGCCATATTCTAACTGATGAGGTTTAACGCATCGGTGTCTCAAGCAATTGAAGAGCTCGGTCAACGGCGTTATTGATCACTTCATGACTGTCTAGCTTTCCAGCCCCCGCAGGTCCAAGAGCACAAGCAAATAACGTTACTGTTTGCCAAAAGGCAGGTTCAGTTGATCGTACAAATCTTGCCGTATCTTTGCGTGTTGTTCTGGTTCCTGGTTAGCAAGGCTAACAAGCGTGTCATAAATAAGTGCTTTCTTAAATTTTCCTTTTTATTGCACGGGGTACATATCCATTTATGGTGCTACGCACAATAAATCAGGAAAGTCAGTCACACAACGAAGCCTTGCAGTAAGAAACTTTCACAATAATCGTGATCGTACCATGGATCACTGGTCGTTCCCTTTGTGGTAGCGATATTCGTACACTTGACCCTTTTCGTTGTACGCGTAAACGGCATAACTGTCTTTCTTGTCACCATATTCCATGCCGGGAGAGCCCATTGGCATACCTGGAACCGCGAGGCCTTTCGCATTTTTAGGTGGGTTTTCTAAGAAAGCTTTTATGTCCTCGGCTGGGATGTGTCCTTCAAAAACGTAGCCATCAATTTCTGCCGTATGGCAGGAGTATAACTGTTCGTTTTTAATGCCTAAGTCGCGTTTGATGGCGTTCATGTCATCATGCAGCTTCTCTTCAACAGTAAAACCGTTCTCTTCCATGTGTTTAGTCCACTCACCACAACAGCCACAATATGGCGATTTGTGGTTGATGACATCAGCGGCCAATACGTTAGCCGATGTGGCAGCAAGCATGGTAAAGGTCAATAATTTCAACTTCATAATATCCTCGAAAAGAAGGTTCGCTTACTTAATGGTAAACAGCCGTAGTCGATTTGCGTTACTCACGACTGTGATTGAAGACAGCGCCATTGCTGCGCCAGCAACAACAGGACTGAGCAAAAATCCAAACGCTGGGTAAAGCACGCCTGCGGCGATAGGAATACCCAACGAGTTATAAATAAAGGCACCGAACAAATTTTGTTTCATGTTTTTCAGTGTCGCGCGTGATAGCTCAATCGCATGTACTACGGCCAATGGCGACGTATTCAAAATGGTCATTTGTGAGCTTTCGATGGCGACATCACTGCCACTGCCCATAGCCACCCCAAGATTGGCAAGGGCCAAAGCTGGTGCGTCGTTGATACCATCGCCAATCATAGCAACAGTACAGCCTTGCGATTGAAGTAATTTAATATGCTGAGCTTTTTCGTCAGGCATGACTTGGGCAATGATTTCATCAATGCCGAGCTCTTTGCCGATAGCGTTGGCAACGTGTTGGTTGTCGCCCGTTAGCATGACGGTTTTTATGCCCTGCGATTTTAATGCAGACACGGCTTGTTTAGCATCAGATTTAATCGGATCAGCGATGGCAATTAAGCCAATCAGTTCATTGTTTAATGCTACGGCTACCGGCGTCCAAGCATTATTGGCGCAATCTTGAATCGCTTGTTCCATTAGGCTGGTATCAATCTGCTCGGCTTGCATAAATTGCAGTGAGCCTATCAGTAATGGTTGTGCTTGATAGGTCGCAACAATACCGCGACCACGGATGTTCTCAAAGGCTTCTAACTCAAGATCTTCGGTATTGTGCTGTTTTGCATAATCACACACCGCTTTCGCTAATGGGTGCTCTGATTGACGCTCTGCTGCGTACGCCAATGCCAATAGTTCTTCTTGGCTGGTGGTTTGAGTAAACACTTGCTGCACACTCGGTTTGCCCTGTGTCAGTGTGCCGGTTTTATCGAATACAACCGTATTCACTTTGCTGGCGAGTTGCAGTGCGTCGGCGTCTTTAATCAGGATACCCAGCTCTGCGGCTTTACCTACACCAACTGTCACCGACAGAGGTGTTGCCAAGCCAAGGGCACAAGGGCAGGCGATAATCAGCACTGTGGTAGTGACCACGAGCATATAGCTAGCTTTTGGCTCCGGACCTACGGCAAACCAGACCAATGCTGCTAACACTGCAATGCCTATCACCACGGGAACAAATACCGCTGAAATCTGATCAGCCAGTTTAGCAATGGCAGGCTTACTGCTTTGCGCGGTACGTACCATACGAATGATGCGCGCTAGCATGGTGTTTGCGCCAATGCCCGTAGCTTCGATGATCAGTGCGCCATCAGTATTTAATGTTCCCGCAGAAATGTGCGCATTTTGCGTTTTTAATACTGGTACAGGCTCACCAGTGAGCATGGATTCATCGATGTAGGATTCACCTTGAATGACAACCCCATCAACCGGCACTTTTTCACCCGGCTTTATACGCAGTTTCATGCCTAGCGTGATTTGCTCAACCGCGAGCTGTTGATCGCCTTGTTCAGAAATGACGGTTGCTTGCTGAGGCTGAAGGTTAATCAGTGCTTGCAATGAGCGCGTGGTGTTGGCCTTGGCTTTGGCCTCGATATAGTGACCAAGCGAAATCAGACCGATGATCATTGCGCTCGCTTCAAAGTACACATGGCGCGAAGCAAGTGGGAACCACGCAGGGAATATTACCACGAGCATCGAATAGAACCATGCAGCACCAGTACCCAACGCGACTAAGGTATCCATCGTCGCGCGTTTGTGAGTCGCTGCTAACCAAGCATTGGTAAAGAAGTGCTTACCTGCGGTTGCCAATAGTAATAGACACAATACTCCTATCGCCCCCCAAGCGAGCTGATCATTCGCATTACGAATCATCATGTTGCCGCCAAATACACCCCATAGCATTAACGGTGCACCAACAACTAACCCAGCAATAGCATCAAGCTTGAAGCGTTTTTGTTGGGCTCGTTGTTGAGTCGCTTGCTTTTCTTGTTGGGTTGCTGCGTCTTGAAGGATTTCTGCTTGGTAACCTGCTTGTTTTACCAATTCAACAATCGCTTGTTGGAGTGCTTCAGAATCTTGAGTGGCGAACACCAATGCACTTTGCTCAGCAAAGTTTACTTGTGCTTTTTCAATGCCTTCTACGCTAGTGAGCGCTTTCTCTACTGAAGAAACGCAACTCGCACAGGTCATGCCTTGAATCAGGATTTGCAACTGAATACTCGCTGGTGGCGATTGAGCGTGTTCAATGTTGCTCTGCTTTTCTACTTGCTCAGTTGCCGGCGAGCTTTCCTCTTCGGCTTCAATTGGCTCAAGGCTGGCGGTGTAGCCAAGTGTTGCCACAAGCTCGATCACGTGCTGCTCAGAGAGTAGGGTTGTGATATCGAGTTGTGTCGTAGATACGTGAAAAACAATGACGTCTTGATTCGACTCTAATAAAGAAGAGAGTTTCTTCACGCATCCGCCACAGCTTAACCCGCTAAGGTTGAACTGATATTGATGGCCTGCGTGATAACCCAGTGCCTCGATGGATGCAACAATAGAAGAAAGGGGAGATTCGGTTTTCAATTCAACCATTGTCGGGGACAAATTAATGATCTCAACACTGTGATTTGTGTGTAAAGCTTTCTCAACCTTCCTCGCACAGCTCATGCAGTTGAGCCCAGTCATAGGTATAACGAACTGATACATAATATGTCCTTGATAATCGTAATAGGCTGAGCATAAACCTTCCTGTTAGGGGAAGGTCAAGCATTACTTCTATTGGGCAGTGTCATTGGATTTATACGTATTCACCACGATCACATGACACTTTACTATTATAAGTAGCAGAGCAGAGCCGTTATGCCTGCAGCCCTGTTTGATTTATAACGCCAATCTCCACTGAATGATTGTAGAATTGACTTACGGTGGTAAAATGTCGCCACTTTTATCCTTGATATTACAACGAGAGCGTTCTTGTTGCTCATTACTCCTAAGGAACTCAAATGACGGTTAAAACTCGTTTTGCTCCTAGCCCAACTGGCTACCTTCACGTTGGCGGTGCACGTACAGCACTTTACTCTTGGCTACTTGCTAAACACAATGGCGGTGAATTTGTTCTACGTATTGAAGACACTGACCTTGAGCGTAACTCTCAAGAAGCAGTTGACGCGATCATGGAGGGTATGGAATGGCTTGGTCTTGAGTGGAACGAAGGTCCTTACTTCCAGACTCAACGTTTTGATCGTTACAACGAGATGGTTGATCAGCTACTTGCTGAAGACAAAGCTTACAAATGTTACGCATCAAAAGAGCTGCTAGACGAAGTTCGTGCAGAACAAGAGCTAAACAAAGAGATGCCACGTTACGACGCAGACCATCCAAAGATTAAAGCGGCAAACGATGCGGCAAAAGATGGCGATCCATGCGTAATCCGTTTCCGTAACCCGAAAGATGGCAGTGTGGTATTTGATGACCAAATCCGTGGTCGTATCGAAATCAGCAACACGCAAATGGATGATCTGATCATCCGTCGTACCGATGGTTCTCCAACGTACAACTTCTGTGTAGTGGTTGACGATTGGGATATGGGCATCACTCACGTTGTGCGCGGTGAAGACCACATTAATAATACGCCTCGTCAGATCAATATCTACAAAGCGCTAGGAGCGAAAGTACCAACATTCGCTCACTGTGCAATGATTCTTGGTGATGACGGTGCAAAACTGTCTAAGCGTCACGGCGCGGTATCAGTAATGCAATACCGCGATATGGGTTACCTACCAACTGCACTAAACAACTACTTAGTGCGCCTAGGTTGGTCTCACGGTGATCAAGAAATCTTCTCTCAAGAAGAGATGATCAACCTGTTCAGCCTAAATGCAGTCTCTAAGTCAGCGTCGGCATTCAATACTGACAAGCTACTATGGTTGAATAACCACTACATTAAGAACTCAGATCCAGCGTACGTTGCAGAGCATCTACAATGGCACCTAGATCAGCAAAAACTGGATGTAACTAACGGCCCTGCTATCACTGAAGTGATCAAGCTTGTGGGTGAGCGTTGTAACACACTAGTAGAACTTGCCGAGCAAATCCGTTACTTCTACGAAGACTTCTCTGAGTTTGAAGCGGGTGCAGCGAAGAAACACTTACGTGGTGTCGCAAAAGAGCCTCTAGAAACAGCCCTTGCTAAAGTTGAGGCCATGACTGAATGGACAACTGAAAACTTACATCAAATGATCGCAGACGTATGTGCGGAGCTTGAAATTGGTATGGGTAAAATTGGTATGCCGCTACGCGTTGCGGTAACGGGTGGCGGTCAGTCTCCTTCCGTTGACGCAGTAATGGCGCTGATTGGCAAAGAGCGTTGTATTGCCCGTATTAAGATGGCGCTTGAATTTATTGCTGAGCGTGAAGCTAACGCATAGTTATTTTGAATAAGTTGTTATAAAAGCCGCGATATTTTTCGCGGTTTTTTTGTATCTAATGAACAAGGAAAGCGTATTTCTAGCTACAGGTTGGTTGAATTTTTCACAGGCATGGCATTATTTAGCGCCATTAAAGATAAGTTTCATTTATTAAAATATAGCAACCATGAATGTCATAATCGCAATTTAATTCATGCTATGTCTATGATTTATATCCATATCCATATCCATATCCATTAAAGTTCCCCAATTGTTGTCATCATTGATGAGAAATTAGTTTTCCTTACTTTTTCCATGTTAACTTTTCACGTAAACGTTGACGTAATTGGTTACACAGACACATCAGGTACAGCAGCGTACAACCAACAAGTATCGAGAAACGTGCAGAGTCAGTTGCACATGCGCTAGTAGAAAAAGGTATTGATGCTTCACGCATCCACGCTCGTGGTGAAGGTGAAAATAACCCAATCGCTTCAAATGACATTCGTGAAGGTCGTGAGCAAAACCGCCGCGTTGAAATCGTTGTTCCTGAGTTTGATTACCAAGTTCAACAATAAGCGTCTGCCTGACGCTTAGAAGCCTAACTGTACAATGCCCCAAAGAATCTGCTCTTTGGGGCATTTTTGTATTGGGTCTTACGTCAGGAGCATACTGACTGTTATTTGAGGTCGATACTATTAAGTCGCCCCATGAAGGTTAGGATCTCTAAATTATCTTTATGCGCATCTAATAGGGCTTTTTTAGTCTGCATGTAAGCCGCCAGCTTGCCATATTTGTTTATCGAGCGAACCACGGTTTTATACTTATACTCACCTTCATCATTAAATTCACGCCACTTTGCGATGTAGCAAGTATCGCGGTTGTTTGGGTCTTCAAGGGTAGGATTGGGTTTGTGCACTATCTTGGGTTCGACACTGTGCGGTAGCCTTGTCATCAGATAAGGGTCTTTCAAAAGGCGACGCCAAAACTTGCCCCACATTTCAAGTCCTAATTCATTTCGCAACTTAATGGCTTTCTTTAACGCTTTTTCCTCACCAAGACGAACAAAGCCTACAGAGCGATGCAATACTGTATCGTCAGGGGTATGAATGTGAATCTTAAAGGCCGTTTTGCCTTTAGAAATAAATCGGTGTCCGGTGTTAGTTATTAAATTGCTTTTAGACATAGCGATAATTAATAATCTTATTAATAGGCAAAGGGTAAGCAAATCTTACCGATAATTAAAGTAATAAAATTCAAAATTGTAAATGTGCACAATCGAACTTGATTTTCGTGAGAAGGACCTATACCCAAGTAACCTCGCCCTGCGGGAACGTGCCACTGAGGCACTTTCTTTTTCAAAAAAATAGCTGCGACAAACAACTTGGAAAGAGCTAGCTATTACACTGCGTTGTTTTCCTTGAATTTGAATCAGTGACTACGCTCTGAATTCCGCATCTTGAAGTCTCTTGGGTACATGATGGTATTTTGCCATCAATGACGTTCGATACACCGTGAAAAAAGCAAAGGTGTCGTGACGACCTTCCCGATGAATCGTGTCAGAAGCGAATGAAAGATGACAGCGGCCGAAAGTGGTTAACATTGAAATAATTACTGAAGATTTTTATCAAAATGCCGATTCCCCACCTAAAATTGATAGGGGAAAACCAATGACCGGTATCTGAAATGGCAAACTCAGGTAAGACAACCAATAAAGGCATAAGCATCTTTGCATTAGCGATGCTCAATATCGTGGCAGTGGTGAGCTTAAGGGAGCTGCCTGCAGAAGCGGAATACGGACTGAGTTCAATTTTTTACTACATTTTTGCTGCCATCGTATTCTTAGTGCCCGTTTCACTCGTCGCGGCAGAATTGGCGCAAGTTCCATCAGATTTGACTGGGCTGTGCTTTGTATCGGTATCTG
>NZ_JBNFXP010000043.1:0-11642 GCF_052877535.1 Vibrio sp. PNB23_22_6
GGCATACCTCAGTCGGACTGGCTTGCGAAGTACACCGCGGCTTTTTTTAGTATGTCTCGCTCTTCTGTTACCCGCTGTAATTCCTTTTTAAGTCGACGAATTTCAGCACTTTCATCAGATTGAGCTTGGTATTGTGAAGAGTTGGGACCGTAGCGTTTAACCCACGCATACAAACTATGGCTCGTTGTTCCTAGTCGCGCAGCAACATCAGCCACGCTATGACCTTTTTCAGTCACTTGTTTGACTGCTTCAATTTTAAATTCTTCTGGATATCTTTTGCTGCTCATAAGCACCTCTCTATTAGTCATTTTGTCTAACTAAAAGGTGTCTATCAAGTCGGTGGCTATTCAATCTATCTTTGTTGTAAGTGCCTCGAAGAATCTTACCTATCAATAGCAACGACTTCGCTTTCTGTAATCTCATGGCGGTCTTTCATCGTTCAAGCAAAGTAATGCTGAAGTAGTGAGAAGAGAAGATAAGATTGATAAGCTTAGCAAGCGTATCATTAATAGGTAACGCTAAAAGCCTAAGTTCTAAGTTCTAAGTTCTTTGCATCTTCTTTTCGAAACGCAAAGCGTACTAACACAATCGCTACACCTAGCATTCCACCAAGTAATGTGCCTAGCACACAAATCAGTGCGCGTTTCGGCCCGTCTTTGAGCTCAGGTACCACTGCGGGGTCGACTATCTTGAAAATAAATTCTTCTTGTACTTCGGCCAGCATCAGACTCTTAGTTTGCTCTTCAATCAATTTGTAAAACGTGCTTTGCATGTCCGCCACGGCAGTCTTTTGTAGTTGAGTGTTCAGGTAAGCTAAGTTTTGCGAGGTTTCCGCAATCGTACGTTCACGCATTACTTTGTTGATATCTTCAATCAGCCAATTGACCCATTGCTGAGCGATATAAGGAGAGTAGTTTTTGACTGAGACCGTATACAAGCCGCTTTCTTTGTCTTGATTAACGCTCAAGACGTCTTTACTGAATACTTCAATCGCTTCTTGCGCGGTTGGTGTTGCACCACGTAGTCCATTAGGTTCTCGCAACCACTCACCTGTATTTGGGTTATAAAGATCTTC
The DNA here is from genome assembly GCF_052877535.1 of Vibrio sp. PNB23_22_6. Lineage (NCBI taxonomy): Bacteria > Pseudomonadati > Pseudomonadota > Gammaproteobacteria > Vibrionales > Vibrionaceae > Vibrio > Vibrio sp. PNB23_22_6. The sequence continues at coordinate 1,076 of NZ_JBNFXP010000043.1, forward strand.
ATCTAAGATGAGTTTGTTATTTGCTAAATCCCAATCTTTTGCCGCCATTAAAGGCACCAGCAAGTCGTGCTTATTAATAAAGGCCTCCACAAACTGGCGCGATTTCATCACTTGTACCGCGAGGTCAGTTTGAGAAGATTCTCCGCCACCAAGGTTTACCCCAGCCAGCGCAGCTAGCCCGCCAAGTTGGCCGGCCATTTTTGATAAACCGCCACCACTTGAGCTTTCTGCAGGTGCAAGTAGCGCATCGGATTTGTAGATATTTGGCAAGCTAAGTGCGTATAAGACTGCACCGACTGCAAAAACAAATGTGGTCGCAATGATGATCCACTTTCCCTTCCACAATGCGCCGAACAGTTCGCGTAAGTCGATTTCGTCGTCCGCAGGTTGTTGGGCGTGCGGTGGATACGGTAGGTAATGTTGTGGGTGTTCTTTTTGTGGTTCCATTGGTGTTTTAGGTCCTAGGATCCTAGGGGCTAGGATCGATAAAAATGATTACGGATTACGGATTACGGATTACGGATTACGGATTACGGATTACGGATTACGGATTACGGATTACGGAATGTTATTGTTACTACAAGTCATGTAAATCGTTTTCTACATTTTGTATTTTGCAATCACGATCTGCATTTTCTACTTAGCTGATTACTCGCTGCAGGTAGATTCCTAGTCTCGCTTTGCTCGCTGGAATGACGTGCAGAGCCCGTATTCAGTAAGCGAAGCGTTCTGTATTCTTGCTTCTGGGAAAGAGCGATATTCATCATTCTGAACCGTGAGGAACGAACGTGATTCAGAATCTACTGATCGAGCTTGATAGCACTAAGGTGATAAACTGAAATTAAACAGTGCGCTGATAATAGATTTCGGATGCTCGCCTGAGCTCGTCCGGAATGACGCTGTTAGGTTAAGTGAGCGCGTTTCCGTAAGCGAAGCGTTCTGTATTCCCTACTTAACTAAGTACTCGCTGCAAGTAGATTCCTAGTCTCGCTTCTGCTCGCTGGAATGACGTGCAAGAGCCCGTATTCCGTAAGCGAAGCGTTCGGTATTCTTGCTTCTGGGAAAGAGCGATATTCGTCATTCTGAACAGTGAGGAACGAACGTGATTCAGAATCTACTGATCGAGCTTGATAGCACTAAGGTGATAAACTCAAATTAAACAGTGCGCTGATAATAGATTTCGGATGCTCGCCTGAGCTCGTCCGGAATGACGCTGTTAGGTTAAGTGAACGCGTTTCCGTAAGCAAAGCGTTCTGTATTCCCTACTTAACTAAGTTCCCGCTGCAAGTAGATTCCTAGTCTCGCATTTGCTCGCTGGAATGACGTTTTTAGTCTCCCGTATTCAGTAAGCGAAGCGTTCTGTATTCTTGCTTCTGGGAAAGGGAGATATTCGTCATTCTGAACAGTGAGGAACGAACGTGATTCAGAATCTACTGATCGAGCTTGATAGTACTAAGGTGATATACCGAAACCAAATAGTGCGCTGATAATAGATCCCGGATGCTCGCCTGAGCTCGTCCGGAATGACGCTGTTAGGTTCAGTGAGCGCGTTTCCGTAAGCAAAGCGCTCGGCATTCTTGCTTCTGGGAAAGAGCGATATTCGTCATTCTGAACAGTGAGGAACGAACGTGATTCAGAATCTACAAACAGAGCTTGATAGCACTAAGGTGATATACCGAAACCAAATAGTGCGCTGATAATAGATTCCGGATGCTCGCCTGAGCTCGTCCGGAATGACGCTGTTAGGTTCAGTGAGCGCGTTTCGGTAAGCGAAGCGCTCGGTATTCCCTACTTAACTAAGTACTCGCTGCAAGTAGATTCCTAGTCTCGCTTCTGCTCGCTGGAATGACGTGCAAGAGCCCGTATTCCCAAAATTCTAGGCCCTAGGATTTTTTTATTCCCTAGGACCTTCTTTCCCTTTATTTCAACGCGTTAATCGCTACACCAGTTTGGTATAGGATCTGCGTCGCCGCTGTCCAGGTGCTTAACGCATCGCGGTAATCGGTGTCGATTGGCACGACGATGGTGTCACCTGCTTGAAGTTCTTGATTGTTGTTACCGAACCAGTAGCCAGAGGTTGGTTTGTAAACCGAGCCATCTGCGCGCACAACGAAGATGCGATCTTCGTCCGCTTGCTTCTTCGCACCGCCCGCTTTATTTAGGTAATCATCCACATCCAGTTTATTATCTAGCAAGTAAGTGATTGGCACCTGCACTTCCCCCATAATGGATACCGTGTTACGGAAGGTTGGAACAAATAGGAAGTCACCATCTTCTAACATAAAGTCGGCAGAGCGTTCGTCTTTCAAAATGCGGTTAAGCTGCACCACCATGCGGCCAAGTGCTTGGCTGCGGCTTGCTTCTTCCACAAACGCGAGGGTTTTATCCGGATCAGAAATCACCGAGCCAATATTGCTGTCGGCACGGAAGGTCTTCTTCGCGGTTTCTGCTCGCATGTCTGCGGCGTATTGGTTTAGTAGCTTTTGCTCTTGTAGGCGCAGCGCCTCACGAGTGAAGATCGCGCCTTGTGGGTGAGCAAACTCGGTTAAGCCACCCGCACGCTCAAGAAGCTCACCTAACGTTTCACCTTGACGTACCGTGTAAGTACCCGGGAAAACAACTTCACCTTGTAGCGTCACCGTACTTTGCAGCTTCACATTTGGCTTTTCAAGAATGTTCAAACGGTCACGGCCGACAATGATCGCATCATCTACAGCGCTACCTTGAATGGCTTTGCGTAGATCAATGCGTTCAACATCAATAAAGGCACGTTCGTCTACATTGTTGATCACCGTGCGCGCAAGTTCTGCATTGAGGGTAAACGCGTTGTACGTTAAGCCACCAGCCGCTTCTAACAGTGTTGATACCGTCATACGTGGGGTAATCGGGTAACGACCTGGGTGTTTTACTTCACCGAAGACTTCTGCAATTTGTGGTGCTAAGCCTAGTCGAGACTGTTGCTGCAACTGCATCAGTACTGGTGCTAATAGCGTGCGACGGGTGTTTTGCTTCAATGCTTCGAAATCTTCTTGAGTGATCTCTTTACCACGGAAGATGATCTTAGGCTGTTGCGCTTGCTCCAGAGCGAACGCTGGATTGTTTACCCCGGTAGAGACACCTTGAGCACTGCTAGAGATCGCTGGAGTAGCATTTAATGGCGAAGTGACAGCAACAGAAGAGCTCATCACTTGCTGTTCTTTTTGTTGCTCTATTTCCGCTTTCGCTTGCGCTTGCTCTAAGGTTTTGGCTTTGGTGACCGTCTCTTGCTCTGCGAGTGTGTCTAAGTCTTCGTTATTAAAGCGGTTAAATACCAACACTCGGTCACGAGATTGCAGTTGCAAGTTATCTTTACTGCTCGGCGCTAAAATCGCTTTAGCTAAGTTAACCTGAAATACTTCAACATCGCGCTGGGCGTTGATTTCACGCACCGCAACGGCGTAATTCACATCGGCGGTCGAGTTAAAAGAGGAATCCACCGATTTAAACAAGTCTGCGATACGCAGGCCCGCTTTCCATTCCATAAAGCCCGGGTGACGAACATCACCTTCGATTTGCACGTAACGGGTGAGCTCTTCACTCTTCTTTAATACCTTAACGGCATCGCCGTCTTTGACTTTGGTGTATCGGGCGTTGGTTTGAGAAAAATCGAGCGTCAGTGCATCACGAGCCCCCTTCGCAGCATAACGTTTGATTTCCACTTGATCTCGGTAGGCGTTAGCCGTAAAGCCACCCGCCATTTGAATCGCTTGCTTGTAGGTCTCTCCCGCTTTGATTTCATAAATAGCAGGACGATTCACTTCACCATCGATGGCAATCGTGTCACCCACAGGGCCAATGAACACCACATCGCCCGGCAATAGACGCACATCGTTACGTGCATCGCCTTTTAGCAGCAGGTTGTACATATCCAGCTTACGAATCACTTGGCCGTTACGCTTTAGCTGTACATTACGCAGTGCACCACTTTCACCAAAGCCGCCGCTGTAGTAGATCGCTTGAGAAATCGTGGTTAATGCACTCACAGTGTAAGAACCCGGCTTGTAAGCATCGCCCATCACGAACACTTGCATCGTGCGCATTTCACCTAGGGAAATATCACTGCGAACGCCGATCATTTGCTCTTTGACACGTTGGTTCAGCGAGTCACGCACTTCTGAGAAGCTCATGCCTGCGACTTGAACGGGGCCAAGTGCTGGGAAGTTGATAAGGCCAGCACGATTTACACGTAAACGGTGAGTGGTGTTTTCCTTACCAAACAGCTGGATCACAATCTCGTCACCCGCGCCTACGGAATAATCGGCAGGCACAGGCACATCACTGATTGGTGCAAAGGTGGTAGGAGAGCCGGCAAACAGATCCAAACCAAAGCGTTTCAGCTTTTCATCTTGCTGCGGTTGCAAGTTAAACGGGTCGTTTTGTGCTGTCGTATTCTGCGGTGGTCGAGGCTCGATAACTTGTGGGTTTTCGTAATGACTCGATGAAGCAGCACCAGAAGGGAGTGAGAAACCATACTGACTTGCCAACGCTTGTTGCTGATCGGCAGGTAAGCTTTTAAACATTTGGATTTGTTCTGGGGTTGGGTTTTGCGCCAAGGAATGCGGGGCAAACAAGCTTGCCAATGCGCACACGGCAATGGAGAGAGTTCCTTTAAGCATGGTAGTTCGCTATGAAAATCGGGTTAAAAATCCTAGTCCGTCGGTCCTAGGGCCTAGGTCTTTATTTAGAATCGGTGCTGAAAGCCAAGAGTGATGGCATTTAGGCGTACTTGATCTTCTGAGGCGTTGTCCACAAACTCAAACACGACGGCATTGTGTTTATCAAGCGCATAGTGCATGCCCAGACCGAAACTTACGCCTTTATCGTTTTGTGAGCCAACACCTTGTTTGTCGATCTCAACGCGAGAATAACCCGCTAACCCATAAATCGCGATGCGCTCTGCAACCGGCATATTTAGCTTAATAAAGCCACTTGCCAGGCTATCAACGGCAAGGCCACTGTCTCGTTGAACAGAAGTACCATAACGGGCTTCTAGAGCGAGATAATCATTGAAGAAGTAACCGACTTGCGCTTGCAGAAGGAAAGGACTACCTTCAGTAACAAGAGGTTGCGTTACTTGAGAAGAGGAAGATTGGTGGTATTCCGCGTTAGAGTAACTAACTAATGCGCCTGCATAAAAATCAGCAGACGCAGAAAATGAGCACAAGCCCAAACTGGCTGCACACAACACACCTAACCATGGTCGTTTGTTAATCACTTAAGAGGTCCCTGGGTATTAACTTGCCACCACGCGTTTCTGCATAAGCGCCAAATTTCTAGTTAATTCATTGGGCGTTTCTACGCTACCGCCCTGCGGCATTACGCGTAAGCCACTGTTCGCAAGAGTCTATTTTTTATTGATTTATTTTTATTTCGTGCAATTTTCGAGCGCTAAACGTAATAAAACATCGTTTTTAATGCCAACTCAAAAAACTGGCAAATTATGCATGGATCGACGTAAAACGGCAAGGGTATCGGATTGGAGAGGAGTATTTGTGCGGTTTGGTGCTCAAAAATATTAGGCCGTAATTATTTCGGTCCTAGGGGCCTAGGTGGAGCGCTATGTGAGTTTGTGCATACCATTGCTTTTTGAGAAAGTGGTTGGAATACAGTACACGGAGCGCTTCACTTACAGAAAAACACTCACTGAACTAACGGCGTCATTTCGGGCGAGCTTAAGCGAGCATCCGGGATCTATTATCAGCGCACTGTTTGGTTTCGGTATATCTCCTTAGTGATATCAAACTCGGTCAGTAGATTCTGAATCACGTTCGTCCCTCACGGTTCAGAATGACAGTTACTTTAACGCGCTCTCAACCGAGAAGGTTCGTCATTCTAGCGAGCTCAAGCGAGACTAAGAATCTAACCTCAGCAAGCTCCCCAACCAAATAGAGCCATCTCACTACCGCAAAATCGGATAGTAGATCCTGAATCACGTTCGTACCTCACGGTTCAGAATGACAAGTATTTTCCTTAATAGCTCAGAGACAAAATTTAAGCGTAATCCGTAATCCGTGACATTAGTTCCTAGGCCCTTTCTTTTAACCCCAGAACCTGTGTTCCTTATAAGAAACTGTTTACATGCTGGTTGTTTTTTAACTAAAATAATCAATGGTGCACCATAAGTGCATCAAACATCGATGTTTTAAAATTAGAAATACAAGGATTAATAATGAAAAACACAGCTCTAGCTATTCTTATGGCGCTAAGCGCATCAACGGCGTTCGCAGCAACTGAAACAGGTACAACTGGTACAGCAGCAGCATCTGCATCAGGTACAACAGCAGTAGCAATCGGTGCGGCAGCAGCAGTAACAGTAATTGCAGTAGCAGCGTCAGACAACGACTCTACTTCTACTTCTACTTCTACTTCTACTTCTACTTCTGTAACTAAATAATTTTAGTTTAGTAAATAGATGCTTATCGCCCTGATTAATTCAGGGCGATTTTATTTGTAAGAGGGAATAATGACTACCTTTCGACCACGAACGTGGATGCAGCTGCTCGTTGCCCTGCCCGCATTAAGCCTGATTTTCGGTTGTACCCAAAAATTCAACGATGTTTCTGCAACAGCACAAGAAGCTTACAGTAACTACATCGATGTAGAACTCACTGCAGAAGAAATTAAAGCCGTTCCTTACGCCAGCGCCTATTTAAAAATCGGCGACCAAAAACAAGTCTTTGTTGTTCTCGCCTTTGCCGAGCAAAACCCTTTAACTGGTAAAACCCAACTAAAATGGGTCAGCGCAGACAAGGCGATGGTGGTGACAGAAAACGGCCATATCGTAAAAACGATTGGCTTACAGAAGAATAATTTAGCGGGTGTGTACGGCAACGTGCCGGCTTATACACCGAGTCAAATCGAGTACCCTCTCTCTTACGATTGGCGTGAACAATACCGCTACGGTTTTCCAGCGAAGGTTACGCGCACTTATCAAGGCACAGAGCCGGTCAATACGCCAATCTCTACCACTCAGACCGATGTCTACCGTGAATCGGTTCACTTTCCGACCTTATCACAAAGTGTCGACAACGTTTATTGGGTCGATAACCAAGGGCAAGTCATCAAAACCTTGCAACACCTTGGGCCAAACATGGTGCCGATTGAGTTAACCATTTTGCAAGGGTACAGCAAATCATGAGCAAACGACTTTCCGCCCTTTTAACACTATCCCTGTTTGCTAGCACAAGCTTCGCTCAATCATCAGTAAAAAACCTTGATTCACTCCAGGTGGAGTTATTGGGCACAGGCAAGCAATTGCAATCAGAGCAACCGGTGCGCTTAGAAGACGTGCTAAAACTGGCACAAGCGCAGCAAATGGTGCTGCAATACCCACTCGGCACCACATTGTTTGATGAGTCAGAACACGCAAAGCAAGAGACCACGGCGCTAAAAAACACCGTATTGAATCAGATGATTCAATACAACTTAGCCGCGCATCCTTTGTATACGTTCATCCAGCACCAACCGTTTGCACCGCGAGTGTTGTCTGCTGTCGATATTGACCAAGTCCGCCTTGATAAATTTGATAACCCACTCCTGCGTGGCAAATTGTCCTTGGCAGCCGCGACGCGTGATGAGCAGGTTCGCTATCTTGGCAATCTAGACAATGTCTTTGCGGTCAGTTCACAAGCGGGCATTCCAATGCAACAACAGCTTGATAATTTAGCGTCTCGAATCGGTGAACTTTCTCAGCCCCCTGTGCTGATCTACCCTGATGGTAATGTGGTGCAACCACACCATGGCGCTTGGCTAAACACGCAATATTACTTGCCACCACTCACCATGGTGTACATCCCTTTCGAGTCACTAAAAGAATCAGAAATGGATCAAAATATCATCAAGCTACTGACTCAACTTAAGCCAATGCCTTCGAAGACGCCACTATGACGCTAATTAGAACCAGTTTAACCCTCTCCTTAATGGGCCCGGTACTCGTTTGGGCTCAAGAAATGCCTTTTGAAGCACCACCTTTGCAACCATCACAGATGGACTTTGGCGGCGTGGGCTTAATGCAAATGCCAACCGGACGCATGGCGCCAGAAGGTGAATTCAACTTTGCTTTAACCGGCAGTGATGAATACCTTTTCTACAATGTCACGCTGCAAGTGATGCCTTGGCTAGAAACCACCTTGCGCTACACCATGGTCAATGACCTGTTTTATAGTAGTGATCCAAGCTTTTCTGGTGACACCAAATACACCGATAAAGGCATCGATTTTAAAATTCGCTTGTTAGAAGAATCCCAATACCTGCCAGAATTATCGGTCGGTATCCGCGATTTTGCCGGTACGGGCCTGTTTGATGGCGAATTTGTTGCGGCAACCAAGCGCTACTCTAACCCGAACGTAGGCACCTTCGACTTTACGCTAGGCATGGGCTGGGGTTACCTAGGTACCCGTGACAACATCAGTAACCCCGCTTGTAAATTATCAGACAAGTATTGCGATCGTCCTTCTGATTTTAAAGGTACCGGCGGCAGTGTCGATTTTGAGCGCTGGTTTAAAGGCCCTGCGGCGCTGTTTGGTGGTGTGGAATACCAAACCCTACATGCGCCACTGCGCTTTAAGCTCGAATACGACAGCAACGATTACAGTGAAGATTTCCCGGTTAAACGTGGCGGCATCGATATGACACCACATACGCCTTGGAACGTGGGTGTATTGTATCGTTTAGGTCATATGGCGGATCTGCGCGTCAGCTATGAGCGTGGCGATACCTTAGTGACGGGGGTCAACCTCTATACCAACTTCAACGATATGCCATCGTTCTGGCGAGATACCCCAACACCTGAAGTAGGCGATCAACAACCGGATCAACTGTCTGATGTGGATTGGCAGCGCGTTACCGAAGAGCTCGATAAAATCGCTGGCTACCAAAACACGCAAATCTACGTCGAAGAGGACACGGTTTCGATTGTCGGTGAGCAGAAGAAGTATCGTGATCGCAACGAAGCACACGAAAAAGCCGCAGCGGTGTTGTACAACCAAGTACCCGATAGCGTCGATACCTTTACCATCAATGAACGGACACGTGGCTTGATTGGCGATCAAACGGTGATCTCGAAACAGAAGTACCGTGACTTTGCCGAGGTGAACTACATCAACCCAACCATTGAAGATGCAACATCTACATCGAGCAATAAGCCTCAGGGCAAACCCGCTTACGATGGTTTTGAGCGTTTTGATTGGGGCTTTTCACCGAAATTGGCTCAAACCTTAGGTAACCCAGAAGAGTTTTATTTGTTCAGTGTGGGCTTAAGTGGCAGTGCTTCTTACTGGTTGACAGACAACCTTGAGATTGGTGGATCTCTCTACTGGGATTGGTACAACAACTACGACAAGTTTAACTTCGTGACGCCGCCAGATGGCACCACGATCCCTCGCGTACGTACTATGTTCCGCGCGTATCAAAATGAACATGCGGTCACGATGTCGAACTTGCAGTTAACTTGGTTCCAAGAGTACTCGGATACCATGGATCAACAGTTCTATGCGGGTTACTTGGAAAGCATGTTTGCTGGTGTCGGTACGGAATTTTTATACCGACCTCAAGGCGCTAACTGGGCAATTGGTGCAGATGTCAACTTGATCTCTCAGCGTGACCCAGAAAGCTACTTTGGTGTTTACGATGAGAAGTGGCAGAGTATTCCTAAATACGGTAGAGACTTCCAAGTCATTGACAAAGGCTTTACTGGCTTTGTATCGGGTTACTACTACCCACAATGGGCGTTCCTGTCTGATTTGATGATTCAGGTCGATGTTGGTCAGTTCCTTGCTGGAGATGTCGGTACTCAGGTGAATGTATCCAAGCAGTTTAAGAGTGGTGTTATTGCTGGTGCTTTTGCCTCAATTTCCGACTTGTCTGCGGATGACTTTGGTGAGGGTAGCTTTACCAAAGGCTTCTACATTTCGATCCCATTCGACATCATGACCGTGAAACCAAGTAATAACCGTGCGAACTTCTCTTGGCAACCACTCACTCGTGATGGTGGCCAGAAGCTGGGGCGTAAGTACAGCTTGATTGAATTAACGGATGAACGTAATCCTTGGTTACAAAGACCAAACCGTTCGGAAGTAAAATAGTAAATCGATAAGGGGGCTTCGGCTCCCTTTTTGTTTTTTAAAGATCCTAAATTTTATGGCCTAGGTTTTAGATCCTAGGTCCTAGCGGGAGCGCGCTGGAAGTTTGTGGATTTCATTACCTTTTGAGAAAGTGACTGGAATACCGAATACGGAGCGCTGTGCTTACGGAAACACTCGCACTGAACTAACGGCGTCATTCCGGACGAGCTCAAGCGAGCATCCGGGATCTATTATCAGCGCACTATTTAATTTCGGAATATCTCCTTAGTGATATCAAACTCGGTCTGTAGATTCTGAATCACCTTCGTCCCTCACTATTCAGAATGACGAATATCTCCCTTCCCCAAAAGCTAGAATACCGAGCGCTGCGCTTACGGAAACACTCGCACTGAACTAACGGCGTCATTCCGGACGAGCTCAAGCGAGCATCCGGGATCTATTATCAG
>NZ_JBNFXP010000044.1:0-9649 GCF_052877535.1 Vibrio sp. PNB23_22_6
CGCTCGTTCCTCGCTGTCCAGAATGACGGGGAGATAGTGGGTCATTCCAGCGAACCTAAGTGAGACTAGGAATCTACGCACCGCCCACTTTGAAGCCAAAATCCTATCTCACCAATTCGAGCACTCTGGTAATAGATTCTGAATCACGCTCGCTCCTCGCTGTCCAGAATGACGAAGAGGAGGGCACTCAAAGCAAAGTCGAAAAGTGGTTTATTTCTCGTCGTCTGGCAGTTTTACATTCAACTCAAGAACTGAGATATCATCGTCTTTGTGTTCAAATGTCAGATCGACCATGTTTGGATCAATCGCGACGTATTTGCTGATCACCTTCAGAATGTCCTCTTTCAATTGAGGCAGATAAGAAGGCGCAGGGTCGTTCTGGCTGCGGCGCTCAGCAACGATGATTTGCAAACGTTCTTTAGCTAAACTGGCCGATGTTTTTTTCTGAGGGCGGAAAAATTCTAATAGTGACATGTCTAGCCTCCGAACAGTCGTTTAAAGAGTCCTTTCTTCTCCTCAGTAAGGAAACGAAATTCAACCTCGCTACCAAGAAGGCGCTCTACGGTATCAGTGTACGCCATGCCTGCATCCGTATTTTCATCGAAAGTAACGGGTACGCCCTTGTTTGATGCGTTCAGTACCGCTTGGCTTTCAGGAATCACGCCTAACAAAGGAATATGAAGAATGTCTTCGACGTCTTGTACACTCAGCATTTCACCTTGGTTAACGCGAGCTGGATTATAGCGAGTCAGCAACAGGTGCTGTTTCACAGGCTCAAGGCCTTGCTCCGCGCGCAGTGACTTAGAATCCAAAATGCCCAGAATACGGTCAGAGTCACGAACAGAGGAGACTTCAGGGTTGGTCGTTACAATCGCTTCATCTGCGTAGTATAGCGCCATTAGAGCACCTTGCTCGATACCCGCTGGTGAGTCACAGATGATGAAGTCAAAGCCCATTTCACCGAGTTCAGTGAACACGCGTTGTACACCATCTTTGGTGAGTGCGTCTTTATCACGTGTTTGTGAAGCGGGAAGAATGAATAAGTTATCCGTGCGCTTATCTTTAATCAGCGCTTGGTTTAGCGTTGCTTCACCGTTGATGACATTTACAAAGTCATACACGACGCGGCGCTCACAACCCATGATCAGATCGAGGTTACGCAAACCGATATCAAAATCGATCACCGCAGTCTTATTGCCCTTAAGAGCCAGACCTGAGGCGATGGCTGCGCTTGAAGTGGTTTTACCAACGCCACCTTTACCAGACGTTACTACAATAATGCGTGCCATTTTATTTCCTTTTTAGACTAAATAGTGAGTGCTTCCAGACGTAATGATTCTTCGGCTTTACTGATCATTACTTTCTTTTGCCAATACTCACTCTCAATTTGATCGCTCAACCAGTAATCGCCAGCAATGGAAACCAGTTCAGCTTGTAAATCGTGACAAATAATATGAGCTTCTTGCTGCCCGCTCGCTCCGGCAATCGCGCGTCCACGTAGGGTGCCATGAATGTGGATAGAGCCATCTGCTATCACCTCTGCACCAGCACTGACGTGCGCGAGTACCACTAAGTCGCCATCTTTAGCGTAGACTTGCTGACCCGAACGGACGGGGGTGCGAACCACTTTTGTCGGGGCGATTTTAGCTGGAGCTTGAGTCGGCGACTTGCTTGCAGACATAATCGCAAAGCCAGCTTCTGAGGCAAGATTTTGAACGCGCTTATCTTTGCAACCCGTAACCCCGACAGGAATAAACCCGGCGTCAGCAATCCCTTGTTTCAGCGCCCTGAAATCAATATCGCCTTCGACTTTTGCTATATTGATAATCAAAGGAGCGGATGCGAAGAAAGAAGGGGCTTGAGAAACCTTTTCTTGCAAAAAATCGACAGTTTTTTCGACCTCATTATCAGAAAGGTGTAAAACTGACAAAGTAAAACTGCTACCTTTAAGGTCTGGTGTATGGGTCATCGTGGACTACTTGCCTTTATTGAAAGAGCGTTGCCTTAAACTAGGTCTGTCATGTTATATTCCATCCTCTGACGCAGCAAGTTCTCAAGCGGGCAAATCCGAGATTTAATCTCAAATTTGCTATTAAGTTTGCGAGAATTTTACGTTTTCAACAAAATCCGCGCTAAAAGCGGATAAATCAGCACAAAAGGCTTGTCATGCTTTGTTCTATTTATAAAAGCGCAAAAAAAGAAGGCGCTTATCTTTATATCCCGAAAAAAGACGATTTTTCACAGGTTCCTGACACGTTAATGCAAATGTTCGGTAAGCCTATGCCAGTCATGACGATCAAACTTGATGGTCGCACTTTGGCGCAAGTTGATATCGAGAAAGTGAAGGCATCATTACAGAATGAAGGCTTCTTTTTGCAATTACCACCTCCGCCAGAAAACCTACTAGAAAAATACAAAGAACAAAAAACTCAGCAGAAAGGCGAACAGTAAGTCCGTTTTTCATCTGAGAATACTGCCTTACTCAAGGAGGGCAATATGAAAAAGATATTGGCAACGATGCTCAGTGTTGGCATATGTACTTCAGCGTTTGCAAGTAATGAGGGCTTTGAGGAGTACCTCAATAAATTGCGTACAGAAGCGCGTGCTAAAGGCATCTCTGAACAGGTGATCAGTGCCGCTTTTGCTAATGTTGAATACAAACCTCGTGCGGTTAATGCAGACCGAAATCAACCGGAAAAGAAACTGACGTTGGATGAGTACATTCCTCGGGCGGTACCGGAATGGAAGGTAAAGCAAGCGAAGCAATTGTACAAAGAGCATTACGCAGAGTTAAAGCGCATTGGTGACGAATATGGCGTGCAACCGCGCTTTATTGTCGCACTGTGGGGCGTGGAAAGTAACTTCGGTAAGTTCACCGGTAATTTCCGCGTGATCGATGCGCTATCGACCATGGCATTTGAAGGTCGTCGTGAAGAGTTCTTCCGTAAAGAAACCATGGCAGCGCTGCAAATTCTAGATGAAGGCCATATTGGGTTAGAGAGTTTCAAAGGCTCTTGGGCAGGTGCGATGGGCCAGTGTCAGTTTATGCCAAGCTCATTCCTACGCTTTGCCGCAGATGGCAATGGCGATGGTAAGAAAGATATCTGGCAATCAGAAGCGGACGTGTTTGCTTCTACCGCGAACTACCTAAGCGAATCGGGTTGGGACGACAAGTTCACGTGGGGTCGTCAGGTGAAGGTGCCACACGGTATCGACCACAATCTTGAAGGCCGCGGAGAAGAGAAAGGCAAATACCTGCAAGAGTGGAGCAAGCTTGGTATCACCAAATACGATGGCAGCCCATTACCTAAGTTGGACGAAGACATCAAAGCGTGGCTAATCATGCCCGACGATGAAAACGGTCGTACTTACTTGGTGTACAACAACTACAATGTGTTGATGAAGTGGAACCGCTCTTACTACTTCGCACTGGCGGTAAGTCACTTAGCTGACCGCATCACATTCTAAGTTGAATTTCTCAATACGGCTTCCAAGCTATTGCCACGGGCGTAATGGCGAACTTGATGAGTGCATCAATCGCAGGCGTAATTTTGAGCTTGTAACAGAACCCCTCCCTAACCCTCCCCTTAGAAAGGGGAGGGGACTAGAAGCGATCTCAGCCCAGTCCTCCTCCTTTTCAAGGGGGAGTTAGAGGGGGTTGTTGCTCCGAACAAAAAAGGCTCCTTGCGGAGCCCTTTCAGTATTGGTAACTCGTTATTTCTTCGTATGGAACTGCTCGCAAGCCAGCATCGTATTCTCAATCAAGCTTGCAACGGTCATTGGACCAACACCACCTGGTACTGGAGTAATGAAGCTTGCGCTTTCACGCGCTTTATCATATTCCACGTCTCCGACTAGTTTGCCAGATTCAAGACGGTTGATACCCACATCGACTACGACGGCGCCTTTCTTAATCCACTCACCAGGAATGAAGTTTGGTTTACCAACCGCAACCACAACCACATCGGCTTGGCGTATATGGCTTTCTAGGTCTTTGGTGAAGCGGTGACACGTTGTTGTTGTACAACCTGCAAGTAGCAACTCTAGCGTCATTGGACGGCCAACAATGTTCGATGCGCCAACCACGACCGCGTGCTTGCCACGTAGCTCAATGTTGTAACGGTCGAGTAGGGTAATGATGCCTTTTGGCGTACAAGAGCGCAGTTTAGGAATGCGCTGGGCTAAGCGGCCAACGTTATAAGGGTGGAAGCCATCCACGTCTTTTTCTGGGTGGATACGCTCAAGAACGTGCGTTGTATCAATACCCGCCGGAAGAGGCAATTGAACTAGAATGCCATCGATTTCTGCATCGTTGTTTAACTCGTCGATCAGAGACAACAGTTCTTCTTCCGAAGTGGTCGCAGGAAGGTCAAAAGACTTAGAGATAAAGCCAACTTCTTCACACGCACGGCGCTTACTGCCAACGTAAACTTGCGAAGCAGGATCTTCACCAACAAGAACAACCGCAAGACCAGGAGCGCGAAGGCCAGCCTCAACGCGAGCTTTCACTCGTGCTGCAACTTCTGATCGAACAGTTTGGGAAATAAGAGTTCCATCTATATTTTGAGCAGTCATGACTTTCCTTTTTAAATAAGAAGGCTAATTATTTGCAGCGCATTGTCGCAGAAAATGGATTTAACATCCATAAGCAAACGTTTGCCTTGGGGTTCTTTTGAACATTTTTCGCATCATTGGCCTTTTTTTAGACATTCAGATCAGAATGTTACGAAAACCCGTTGATTTAAGCGGTTGAACTCGTATAATCCCTCCTGTAGCGCGCCCTTAGCTCAGCTGGATAGAGCACGTCCCTTCTAAGGATGTGGTCGCAGGTTCGAATCCTGCAGGGCGTGCCATTCCTACCCTCAGCACAGTCTTCCTATCCAAAACCGTTAGGACTGTGTCATGTATTTAGTGAACAATCTCACAAAAACTCCACCACAAAACCTTAATTTAAACACCCCAATTCCGTCTTGTATAGACAGCTACGTTCAAATTCGAGCGCAATACCATAAAACTTACATTGGAACATTAAAGTATCGATTAGAGCGGATAAGCCGCTACTTTTCTTCTTATTTAATCAAAGATCTCACCACAAGCCCTTATGCTAGGGATAACATCAACTCTTTCATTACTCATCGTCTAACTAGTGTTAAGCCAGGTACTGTTCGGAAAGATGCCGCAGCCCTGCAAGCAATGCTTAATTGGCTCCGTAGGGATATAGGACTGCAAATTCCAGATATTTTTAAACAGATACGATTACCAAAAGATTACGGCGTTCGCCAATTCATTCCCACCCATGAACAAGTAACGGCAGTAGTCGCCAGATTACCCACAGAAGAGCTACGCGACATTTGTATACTGTTGAGTGAAACAGCCTGTCGTAGGAATGAGGCTCTGAAACTGCGAAGGTGCGATGTGTACCTTGAACATCGATACATACAGCTATGGAACACAAAGAACGGCGAAGACCGTAAGGTACCGCTTTCTACTACGGCAATGGCGATACTGGGTAAGAGAATGGATATAACGAAGGACAGGGCGCCGACGTATCCCGTCTTCAATGCATTACCTGAATATGTCAGCAAAAAGTTTCGAAAAGCCGCCGATGAAGAAGGGCTACATGATTTTGTCTTGCATTCACTCAGGCATTACCGATTATCCAAACTGATAGAAGCAGGGCATGACAGCGTATTGGTGTCTAAGGTGTCTGGTCACCGAGATCATCGGGTATTGAGTAGATACGTGAAGTTGGATGCTGAAGCTTTAGCGGCGAGGCTGTTTGATTAGGGAGGCGAACAACATTAGGGAAAGTTTCTGAGTTCAAAAATCAGATAAATTTCTGATGCCAATATATAGATGTGGGGTAGGGGGTGTTCCGTTTTGGTCCACCCCCTACCCTCTCGGCAGCGCATTTACTTTATGGTGTTTTAATTAGCCATATCTGGTGTTGAATAACGGTTATCTTTTTGCACAAACTTTAGTGTGGTTGTGGTGATGTCTTTACTGAAAATGGTCTGTGTAACCATACAGCTTTGTTCAATTAGTACTCGAGAATGAATTAACCTACTTTGTACCGCTTAATGTCGCCTACCTAAGCATAAGTTTGAGCACTATTTACTTATATTTCATACGGGTAAGTGCTAGTATTCACAATTTCTTGTGTGAGAAAGCAGGCGGCATACGAGAGTGAAAGACGGCGAAAAGCCGTATAGAAACAGGTTCTTGGCAAGGTCAATGCCAATAGTTTGAGTGATGGATATTAACCTCCAGCTTTTTAGCAAGTATAAGTTTAATATGACACGCAGACTATCGGGGGAAGAGGAAGTCCATATCATTCGTTATGTTGTAATAATGTGAGGTATCATACATTGCTCAAAAGAATAGGGTTATATCTGAGGGAAATATGCTCCATCTTTATAGGTTTTTATCTGATGGCTATCATTCTCGTTTATGCGATGGATACGAAGCAGAGCGTTACAACAGTACTGAATAGTTTAGGTGTTTTTCTTTCATCAATTGGTGTGGTTGTAGCTATTTTAACTGTTCTCCAACAACACTACTTGCACCAATCTAAAGAAATTGACGCAGCTGTCAATTCATCAAATTACTTTATGTTCAAGTTAGGTTGTATGTTGGAAGTGTATAGTTGCGTAAAGCGAAATTATCTTGAACAGCTCGATAAGCAAGCGGGCGATATAAAATTACTGGATGGTGAAATCTCTCATTGGTTAGTCGAGATTGATTTAGAAAAGAACATCTTTGTATCTGAGTTTGATTCACACATCTATGTGGCTTCTTATCATGCTATTTTTAATTACAACCGTTATATTGAGGGAATATTTCTTTGGCAACGAAATCAAAAAGTACAAAGTGATGAGGCGAATACACGAAATCTCAACGAGCGCTTGAATAATTTAGATGAGTTCGGTACTTCGCTTATCGAACTGCATACGAAGATGCACGAAGTGTTAAAGACTAATTACCCACAGCATTCATTCTTTAACTCAAGTTTACCATATGATGAATTTAAAATTTGGTAAAAATTACTACATTCAAGCATGATTGGGGATTGTTTGAATAAAGAAGCGCGTCCAACCGGTACGATTCGTTAACGCGGTACATTCACGAACCCAATGCTCTCGTATTCGATAAACGGACAGGATGGCTTGTTGCACAGCGGATTTTATCGGTACGAAATGGGTAGCAGCACATTGAACAGCTTGGCAAATAGCAACAGCATCATTAAGATCATTTTTCCTTTAATATGGTGCGGGATGACATACTTAGCTGCCATAATACGAGCGTCATGACCGAGCTTGTTGAACGTTCTAGCTCAATATGAGCCCTACCACACGCTTCGAACCCTATGCACATAGGTGGCATATTTGCTTTTGTGAGTAACAACTTAGCGCGAGTAACAGATTCATGCAAAATAACTATACTTTTTGAATCAATGGCATGAGTACTGAAGTGATTTTTGGCTAAATCAATACCGCCAAAATAAGAATAATCAGACATGGTGCCTCCAGTGCTAATAAGTTCCACATAAGTGTGGTCGATCTTCGGGAGGGGGAACCATGTCATTAGTTAGGCTTCAGAATCGAGGGAAATTTAGATGATTGCGTATATAAGCGAAAAAAGTAAGAAAAATGCAGGGAAACCTCTTTATCCACACAAACATAAAGATGATATGTATGTCGCATCACACTCTCGTTTTGAAGCGGACTATGTTCGAGTCGAAACCCTAGAACAACTCCAAGCTTTGGTAGAGTCAGGATACGGGGCTCGTATGTCTAACCCGGATTTAAAACCGAGGGTGCCAGCTTCAATAATAGTTAGTAAAAATATTGATATTGAGGGTTCTTTCTCAATTGAAGGAGAACTTCGAAAAATCAGCAAACTTCCTGAATTAGATGTTGAGTTCACCGCAAAAAAACGAGCAGAACAAAGCTTGCTAAGAGCCCATTTACTGGATGGGAATAAACTAGGTACTTGTACAATTTGTAACTATCAATTACCAGAAAACATGCTTGTAGCTGCGCACATAAAGCATAGAGCCAAGTGTAGTGATGAAGAGAAGTTGGACTTTGGTGCTGTTGCTACATTGATGTGTAAGCTAGGTTGTGATGACCTTTATGAAAAAGGCTACATTTATGTAGATGATGGAGAAGTTCGATCTAACCCCAAAGCTGTGACTACAGACGTACTTGATACCATAATTTCTTCGTTGGTCGGGAACAAGATTTCAAACTGGGAAACTAGTAAAAAATACTATGAGTGGCACCGTGAGAAATGGGGCCCAAAAAAAGAAGCCTAACAAATACTTCAGTTCTTATTCCCAACGCATGGCATTTTCAGCTTCAAAAAACGGATAAATATTTAGCACCAATATATCGATGTGGGGGAGGGGTATAACGTTTTGGTCCATTCCCCCTGTCGCTTAAACTTATAGCCCTTCTCGACGCAATGACTCTTTAATATCAGCTGAGAGCGCTAGCTGTTGGCGGTGAAGGGTATCCAAATTGTTTGACATTGTTTGTGAGTAATTTTTCATATCCTGCTCTATCTCTTGAATCGTTTGTTGAACTGCTAATCTGAACTGTTTCTTTGATGCCTCTATTTCAGCGTTTAACTGATTATTGTTTGGATGAACTTCATGTTGTGATGGCTGAGCGGTTACTATTGTTGATGATGTGAATGATATTGCTATGAGTAAAAATGAAGGCACGGTTAGCTTGTTGGTTTGCTTTATATAGAGTCTCCTAGAAACGAAAAAAACCCGCCGAAGCGAGGTTTTTATGGATATACAAAAAGTGTCGAAGCCACACATGTAGGCTGATTACCACTATAAATATTATGTCGCAATGAAATCGGAACTCAATAGGTGTACGAAGTGACTTAGAGTCTAGTCACAACAAAAGTGTTAAAAATGGCGCTTTCGTCCTGATTTTAAAATGTGTTTATTTATGCATGCTTTATGCACTTTATATTCACTTGTATTTGGTGACTAAACATTGGGAAATAGACCCTTCGTGGGACATTTAAAAATGGGCGGACTCGTTTGGTTCAGATTATCGTTATTATGTTAAATTTGGCGCTTTTTTAAACATCTTTGGGTAGTGGGGAGGCGCCTTCCGCTTCTTCAGCAATTTCACCTAAAATAAACGCCAACGGGTTTTTAGCATCACCAGAAGCTTCGACTTGTTGCTTCGGGTTCCAGGTATTGCGGCTTCGACATTTTAGCCAAAACTCCATAGCTCGAACGTCAGGCGGCAGTTCTTCGCTATATTCTACGACTTCACCGGAACTCAGTACCTTTTCTTTACGCACAGAAACTCCAGTTGCGCGTTTGAACAGTTTGTAAGCCACCTCAGCATCCGCTTTCATCTTGCCTCGCTTACGAGCCTCAGCAAACTCAGGGTATAAGTTGACCCAATGAAATATAGTGTCCCTGTGCACTTCAAAAAACTCGGCAAGATCGACATCTCTAGCCCCCATAAGGCAGAGCTTGTAAGTCTGCTTAGTGTAATCCGTTCGGTACTTGTTGTTATTAAGGTTTCCTTTAGGTGCCGCTGTAACCCTCCCCGAAAAACTGGTCGCTCGCAATTAGAGGTTTTCCGTTTACACTGAAACAAACGGAGAACGCATG
>NZ_JBNFXP010000045.1:0-9632 GCF_052877535.1 Vibrio sp. PNB23_22_6
TCTATGTTAAGAGATGGCGTCATGTGGGATGAGAACATAGCGAAAAATTAGCTATTGACGCCATAGTCGTTTGTTATGTTTTATTTTCAATACGTGCTGCTATAACATCCATGCTTTCTGACAAAAGTAAGTCATTGATAATTAATATGGCCATTAAAATATTCTCTCGAATAGCTGAACGAGCTCTGTTATCTTGCGATGCTTCAATTGCTTTATATATAAACCTAATTAATTCATAAAACTGCTGCCCTAAAGCACACTCGGCCTGCCTGTCGAAAATAAACTCTTTGTAAACATGATTTACTGTAGGTAAATCATTTCCATGGCAAGGACAAATGCCATATTCTTCGCCTTGTACTAACTCTTCTTCAAACCAATTAAAACGAGTATCATTATATTTAAGATCCTCAACTGAACTACAGCTAAGTTTCCATATATGACTATCATGAGGACAACTTGTATATGTACTCACGACATGACCACCATTATCTGAAAAATATGATAGAAGCTTATTTTTAATATAAATTAGCTCTCTTTTTGTCGTAGAGTTTGACTTAGTGTTGTCCCATCGATTATAGCTACTATTTGAGTCACTGGTAGTTCTAACTAATTCCAACAACTCTCTTCTTACTTCTACTAGTTTTATCACAAGATATTCCAAAAAAAACATAACGCCTTGCTAAGGTGCGGCTAACGCCACGAAACCTTAGCAAAGCCACCGTAATCACTAAACTCAACCGAACCAAAAATGCCGAAGGTTCGCCGTCACTCTTAAGCAATTTGTTAACTTTCTGTCCCTAGAGTACTAGACTTACACTTTATTGCATGTTTCTCTAGATTTTTAATCCACGCACCGCACTTTGCACAAGGTAAGTATTATTTTAAAAACTGATACTTAGCCGAGAACTCCTTCCATTTTTCAGGGTGGACAGAACGCACATGTTGTGCAATCTGAATAGGTTTGAAATTAGGCTTGTGATTTGTACAGTATGGGCAAGATCCGAGAATATAAGTTTTGTCGAATTTGGCATGATGTAAGTCAAGTGAACTTGGGCGAGAAAAAGAAGTTTGACCAAAACCATCATCTTTAATGAACACACGAGCTTTCGCTCCAATAGTAGTTACCTTAGCAGGCTCTGGCAGACTCTTAACTAGGCTAGTCGGCACTTCACTTGCTCTTTTTAATTCTCGAACTAGACGACTCATCAATGACCCCAAACATACAAATAGTAAGACATGGTACCATTAAGTTTGAGTGCAATGAAAGTTAACGCCCAATTAAGGGGTGAACAACGCTACCACCCAACCTAAAGCATTGTGCCATAAACACTAAATTTGAAGTAGAAGCAATAATGCCACGCGTTGCGAATCCCTCTTGAGCAGTTTGATACTCATTGAGCCTTCTCCTCCAACTTAGCCTCTCGACTAAGCTGGAAGGCGACGAAACCCAAAACGGAGAAGACTCTATGAGATTCTATAACAACCAACATAACTATTACTGTGGCATTGATCTGCATGCTCGCTTACTCTACGTCTGTATTCTCGATTCACTTGGCAATAAAGTCCTGCACAAGAAGATTGATGCCGCTCCCGATGCACTACTTGAGTTAATTACACCTTATCAGGATAACATCGTCATCGGTGTCGAATGCATGCATTGCTGGTACTGGGTTAGCGATCTTTGCCTTGATTATGCGTTTGATTTTGTACTCGGTCATGCGCTGTATATGAAAGCGATTCACGGAGGTAAAACGAAGAACGATCGTATCGATTCTTTCAAAATTGCCTCACTGCTTCGGGGCGGCAATTTTCCTATCGCCTATGTTTACCCTAAAGCCATGCGAGCAACACGAGATTTACTGCGACGAAGGACCAAAATCATGCGCCATGGCGCTGACCTAAAAGCTCATGTTGCCAACACCTTTAGCCAATACAATCAGCAAAGCCATAATGTTCAACTGCGCTACCCATGCGCTCGTGAACAAGTACGCAACCAATTCGATGAGCCTTCAGTCAATCGAAGTATCGATATGGATTTGAACGTCATCGCTTTCTACACCAAAGAGTTGGCGAGCGTAGAGCACTTTATTGAAAAGACAGCCAAGCAGCACAGCGCTCAAGATTATTCTCTCATCCAAACTGTGCCTGGTATTGGCCGCATTCTCGCTCTCACAATTTTGTATGAAGTCGGCAATATTGAACGCTTCCCGTCGGTTCAAAACTTCGCCTCATACTCACGACTAGTTAAATGCAAAGCCGAATCAGCGGGTAAACAAAAAGGAACCAACGGCAACAAAATTGGAAACGCCTACTTAAAATGGGCGTTCTCGGAAGCTGCGGTTCTCTATTTAAGGGGCAATGAACCCGCCAAGAAATACATTCAACGCCTGCAGAAACGGATGAGCAAAGCCAAAGCGCTATCAGCGTTGGCTCATAAACTGGGGCGATGCGTCTATTTTATGCTGAGAGACAAAACGGTATTTGATGAGAAACGATTTTTACCCCAATAAGTCGCACAATGAAGTGAGCTGAACGTCTAACTGGTGCTGAGTGAGAACACGTCACTGACTCAAATTTACTGGGATATAAGCCCGAAGAAGTCAGTTGTGTCAGGTAGTCCAAGCCCGCTTGCTTTGATTAGCCGCTTCATTGGTGCGCACCCATAACAACGAACAGCAAAGTTGCTTACACCTCGGCTGAGCCTGAAGATAACTGGAAAACAACTGTTTAACCATTTTTTTGAATAGTGCCAGCTGGGGTTAACCGATAAATGTCTAATGGCCCAACCAATAATGGTTGGCAGCGGAGAGACCGCAATAAGAGACCTTCTATATGTGTTTGTCGTAAGCAATGCTTAATGACCAAAATGACAAAGCGAAGTAGATAACTTTGTTGTTCGAAGAGCATTGGCTGCTCACGCAGCCAATAGGATGTTATTGCCTATTGACAGGCAGAAGGCTCATATGTGTTATACGCGTGGTCACGTTTACAACTGAATATCCACTTGATTACGAATGTAAGTAGGAATCGATAATTGCTCATCAAGGTCTTTGAATTTGGGACTTTTAGGCATTGAATCAATGATAGTGCTAAGTTCATCGTAACTGATGTCCACAACACGACAAGCTGTCATAAGACCATTAATGAAGTGCTTTTTGTCGCGTTTTTGCGACTTCTCGCTAGCGGGAATTGATGAGTAAACTTCACACTCTTTTGATAGTAACGCTAGCAACTCTGCCTTTTGTAAATCCATAATTACCCTTGATAATGATGAAAACCTATTATCCAACATGCAGCTAACCAATTGCTTTAAATTGATTACTGCTACGTTTAACCTTTAGCGTATAACGCCCTGTTAAGGGGTGAGCAACGCAATACCGATGCCGCCGCATGCCACCTTAATCACTAAAACCAACGCATAGTAAAAATACCACGTGTTGCGAATCCCTCTTGAACAGTTTGTTAGGTGCGAACCAATTTTGACATATAGTATTCGTCCACATATTGTCCATCGACTTTCAAAGAGTTACGCTTTGTACCCTCGATTTCAAAACCGTTATTACGGTAAAGATTTAACGCTCTTTCATTGTGGCACATTACTGTTAACTCAAGCCTTGTGAACTCATGTTCTACAGCCCAAGATTCGAGACTTTTGAGAAGCTGTTTTCCATAACCTCGCCCAGAGACTGATTGCTTAATACCAATAACACAATACATTGAGTGGCAATTTCGATTAGCTGTGTTCCCAATACCAGCAACAAAACCAAAAGCTTCATGATCATCTGAAACAATGAACATGACCTTTGAGTTATTTTCAGAAAAAGATTCGAGGATCGTCACCTGTTGTTCGAGAGTAGTTTTACGCTCACCCTCTTCTAGCATCATAAATTTCGATTCACGATCTAGCTGATACATAAGATCTAATACTGCTTGAGCGTCACTCGCTCGTACTTCCCTGATTTGCATAGAACTTCCTATTTTCCTCTTAGCACCTAACGCTTTGCTAAGGTGTGAAGCACGCAACGACCAAGCATCTGCATGGCACTTCAACACGGAAACCACCGCATATTAAAAATGCCACGCGTGCTGAATCACACTTAAGCAACTTGTTAGCTTTCTAGCCAACGAAATACGCTGACTCATTTTCTGCAAACAAACTCTCTAACGGATAAGGTAGCTCAAGCTTTGGCAAGTTACCCTTTGAAAACCACTTTAAAGACACCGTTTCATCGTCGAGTGCAGTTTGCAACTGGCTGCCTACTACACATTTAAACATAATTACGGTGTACTCAACTTGGTCGCCATTTGGATATGTGAATCCAAACCCCTCACCACCAAATACACCAAGTAGACGCTCTACTTTAATAGCCAAACCTGTTTCCTCTCGAACTTCCCTAACCAATGCTTGAACTGGAGATTCTTGAGGTTCAATCATTCCAGCAGGAAGACTCCATGTGTTGTCTGATTTCTGCTGAAGTAGTAACTCTTGGTCTTCATTTAAAATGACACCTGCCACGCTAGGGATAAGTAACGGCATGGTTCCAATTTTGGAACGAATTTCTTTGATATAGTTACTCGCGCTCAATTTTCCTCCTTGAAAGTTAACGCCCGCTTAAGTGGTGAGCAACGCAATACCTAAGCTGCAGCACACCACCTTAATCACCAAAGTTAACGCATGCCAAAAATGCCACGCGTTGCGAATCCGTCTTGAAGCGTTTGTTATGCGTTTACTCAGATATTTCATAATGCCGTTCAACGTTTACTGTCACTTTGCCCCAATTAGAAGCCTTAACTCTTTTCTGATGACGCTCGAAAGCTGCCTTATCCGTGAACTCTTCGTAAACGTCAAAACGAAGAGGGTTTTCTGAATTTTCAGTGACGATAAACGTAATACACCCTGACTCTTCTAAAGTAAGAGTTTTATGGTTCACCAACTCACTTTTTACCAATTCAAGCTCTGACTCAGGTACTAAAATAAAACCTTTCAATGTTACTTTTGACATGAATTCCCTCGTGACGCATAACGCCCAATTAAGGGGTGAGCAACGCTACCACCAAAACCTAAAGCATTGTGCCGTAATCACTTAATTTGAAGTAGAACCCAAAATGCCAAGCGTTGGGAATCCCTCTTAAATTGTTTGTTATGCCACGACTCAAAGCTTTTCACTGAACTCGCCACATTGTTTACATTTATAGCCTTGTTTGTAGAAAAATAGTGGGAAACCTAACAATATGAAAACTAGAAATGCGGGACGCTTGCCCTGTGTGTGAGCAGTTATCTCACTACTGCCACAATGGGGACAAATATCTTGTTGCTCTCCCATAGCTTCAGAGTGCTTTTCAAGACTTTCAGAAAAATCACTAGTCAGGATTTCAGTAGCTTCTTCAAAGTCTTTTTCTGAAACCATCAAGCGCACACCTCCAATAGCATTTGAATATAACCATTGTGTATTCACCGTATGCTCATCTGCAATGAAGCTTTCGATGCCAGCACTTTCAAGGTTAGCTCTCGCTATATGAGCTTCATGAGGAAAAGAAAACCTTGCTACTACAATCATGAATTTCTCCTTGTGGCATAACGCCCTGCTAAGGGGTGAGCAACGCAATACCGATGTTGCCGCATACCGCCTTAATCACTAAATTCAACGCACAGTAAAAATGCCACGCGTTGTGAATCCCTCTTGAGCAGCTTGTTAGTGCGCTGCCCTTAAAGCTTATGGTATTTGCCAAGGCATTGAAATATAGCACGAAATTTTTAGCTTAAAATGCGAAAGCTAAACGGACAACTGCCAATCTGAAACCAATACTCAAAACGCGAGTTGGCTAGAAGAAAAACACGCAAAGCTCACCAATTTTCAACGACTTCAAATTTTCAAAGGAGACTGACTTCGAGCTTTCCCGACGACACCAAAGAAACGATTTTTCGCCGCGAAGCCATCCGCGAGAAAGAAGCCGCACCAATGAAATTGCTTACAACGTTAGAAGCCGTAAACGACGTTGTCAACGCGATCACTGCGCATCTAGTGCCACCGGAGAGAACGTGAAAGGCACATTTGAACCGCTGTAAAGCAGAGCAAAGAAACCAATAAACACCAAATTTTACAACCTTTGATGCCCATCCCGTACTAACGCCCTGCTAAGGGGTGAGCAACGCAATACCGATGTTGCCGCATACCGCCTTAATCACTAAATTCAACGCATAGTAAAAATGCCACGCGTTGTGAATCCCTCTTGAGCAGCTTGTTAGTGCGCTGCCCTTAAAGCTTTTGGCATTTGCCAAGGCATTGAAATATAGCACGAAACTTATGGTGTAATACGCGAAAGCTAAACGGACAACTGCCAATCTTAAACCAATACTCAAAACGCGAGTTGGCTAGAAGAAAAACACGCAAAGCTCACCAATTTTCAACGACTTCAAATTTTCAAAGGAGACTGACTTCGAACTTTCCCGACGGCACCAAAGAAACGATTTTTCGCCGCGAAGCCATCCGAGACAAAGAAGCCGCGCCAATGAAATTACCAGAAAGTTAGAAACCGTAAACGACTTTTCACAACGCGATCACTGCCCATCTAGTGCCACCGGAGAGAACGTAAAAGGCACATTTGAACCGCTGTAAAGCAGAGCAAAGAAACCAATAAACACCAAATTTTACAACCTTTGAGGCCAATCCCGTACTAACGCCGCGTTAAGTAGTGAGCAACGCCTACACCATAGTCAAACCATTGCTCCGTAATCACTGAAACCGGTTTAAACCAAAAATGCCAAGCGTTGCGAATCTGTCTTAAACGCTTTGTTATATTTTTAGGCGCTCCCTTAAGCCTGCAGGTGCTAGATATATGACTGCTTTGTGACTTTTGTGCTTAGAAGCCATCAGTAGTTCTGCCTCAACCAATTTATTTAAGTAAGAGCGCGCTGTATTCTCATTAATATCTAAATCAAGAGAAACCTGCTTAACTGTAAATGTCTTACCTGGTTGTTTGACTGCGTCCTTCAGAATTTCTAACTGCCCTCTTTTCAACCCTTTCGATACGGGACTTTTATCAATCCATTCCATAAATTGGTAGAATTCTTTTTTCTTCGCTTCTATATGTTCGTGCAAGGAATTAACCGCTTTAGTAACAATATCTACCTGATGATATATAAAGTAGGTTAAATCAAATTCGTCTGTTTCCGTATATACGTAAGCTGTATCATAGTCTGACCTTTTTTCTTGGATAAGTTTACTGATGGAAACATATTCGAAAAGCCAATAACCAGTTCTCAGCATAAACCAATAAAACAATGCCCTTGCAGTCCTTCCATTCCCATCACCAAATGGATGTATATAACCAATCATAAAGTGAAGGATAATAGCTTTGACTAAGGGATGAATGAAGTGGTCAGAATCACTGCCATCATCGCATTCATTTGCAAACTTACATAAGTCTTGAAGCCTTTCTTTTAAAGAATCGGCAGATGGTGGCTCATGAGCTACTTCATTATAAATATTAGCCACAGTCACATCATTCGTGTCTCTCAGTTCCCCAGGAATAGCTTCATTATCGATTGCATTGTAAGTAGCGATCGCATGAAGTTCCAAAATTAAGTCTATTGAAAGTGGCTCATCTTTCCGCTCAACCGCTTTTTTCATTAACAAGAAATTGTTAAAGATCATTTGCTCTGATTTATCAGTAGGCTTTCTATTGTTTTCGAGCATATCTTTAGCAACTTTACGAGTAGTTGAGGCGCCTTCTAACTGGGACGAAGTAATGGCCTCTTCCATCATTAAGTTCCTAACTAAATAGCGATCTTTTTCTCTAGCCGTTATAAAAGAACCGTCGCCAATTGCATGCCCACCACCAGTGACTTTGTCTATATGATGTAACTGAGCAAACAATGAATCGGGAATGCAATAGCTAAAGTGACTTTGGAACGTATCTGCTTTTAATATCGGCAATTCTTTAGCTAATGTTTTTCTGGCAAATTTAGTGGCGATCCACGCAGACTCGGAATCTACACCTTTTTCAACTCTCCAGATAAACTTATCCCAATGTAGGTAATTCCCTGAACCATCTGTTGCACCATACTTCCCTAGTAACGGCATTACTTTATCAGCAGGAAAGTTCTCCATCAGTTTGGAGAATGGCTTTGGAGTTCTTATTCTTGCCATTTCATACACCCTTAAACTCAAAATTTCATTTTTGAGTTTAAGGGACAGTTATGACTTTTTCAACGTAAAATCGAATTTTTGTGTTATGGGGGACAATAGCCCCAAAAATATAACGCCCGCTTAAGTGGTGAGCAACGCAATACTGTGCTTCCGCATACCACCTAAATCACTAAATTTACCGCAAACCAACAATGCCACGCGTTGCGAATCCGTCTTAAAGCGTTTGTTATGTGCGCGCTCCATTTAAACGCGGATTATAGACAACTTATCAAGTGATAACGTTCCTTTATGCATTACATGAGGAATAAGGTGAAAAACCATTGGTTTAGTTCCTTTGATAGCACATTCCTTGTAATACGCGAACACCTCTGGCTTTAAGTTGTTCAATGGTTTGATATTATCCATTGAAAATGATCTATATTCGTTTATGTGAGAACTGTCAGAGCTAGCACTGCTGTACATAAAGATCGTCGAGTTAGCTGAAGTGAAGCCACAGTTTTGAGGGCAAATTTCAAACCATTCTTGCCGCTGTTTCACCTCAATTCCACTATCTTCCAATGCCTTCTTAATTTGAGCTGGATGTACAGGACTCATAAAAATCACATCGTTCCATAAACAGTCCAATGTTGGGATCTTAATTTTCTTCAGTTCAGGGCGATTTAAATACTTCCAATTACCAGAATCAAACAACTCTTGATCAATTGCCTCCAATTGATTTAGAGACATGATTTCATCATATTTAAGGTTGTCTGGCACTCGGTGATATAGTTTCAAATTTAACTCCTTTACTCTGAAGCACATAACGCCCTGCTAAGGGGTGAGCAACGCAATACCGATGCCGCTGCATACCACTTTAATCACTAAAATCAACGCATAGTAAAAATGCCACGCGTTGCGAATCCCTCTTGAGCAGTTTGTTAGTTTGCAAACCCAAAGCGTTGATTTTACGTTATTTTAAACTTTGCAAACAATAAACTTTATGTGTTTTGATGCACTTAAGTCAGGCGTAGTCTCAAGGCGGCAACTCAATGAAACCACTTGGAACAAACAACGTCGCAGAAAACGAACTCACAACACCAAAAAGCGCTTTTGGAAAACCAATCTCACAATGCGGACTTTCAACAAAGTCACTGAAACCACGTGGAACTTACCACACCAGAGAAAACGTCATTTCAGCGTGTAAATCGGCTTTTATACCAACAAACTCAACGAGCAGAGTTTCAGCGAAAAAGTTCAACTCAGTTAACCCAAAAGTCGCCGCACCAAAGAACAAATCAACCGTTGAAACGATACCAATTTTGAGTTTACACCACGCAAGTTAACACTGAAATTGAACGCCAATACGACAATTTCGACTTTGAGCTTTTACCACTAGATTTTGCGATATAGCTGCGTTTTTCCTCTTGCAAACTAACGCCCTGTTAAGGGGTGAGCAACGCAATACCGAAGTTGCCGCATACCGCCTTAAACACTAAAACCAAC
>NZ_JBNFXP010000046.1:0-9159 GCF_052877535.1 Vibrio sp. PNB23_22_6
TCGTTCCTCACGGTTCAGAATGACGGTCACTTTAGCGCGCTCTCAACCGAGAAGATTCGTCATTCTAGCGAGTCCAAACGAGACTAAGAATCAAACCTCAGCAAACTCCCCTACCCAATAGAGCCATCTCATTACCGCACAATCGGATAGTAGATTCTGAATCACACTCGTTCCTCACGGTTCAGAATGACGGTCACTTTAGCGCGCGCTCAACCGAGAAGATTCGTCATTCTAGCGAGTCCAAACGAGACTAAGAATCTAACCTCAGCAAGATCCCCAACCAAATAGAGCCATCTCACTACCGCACAATCGGATAGTAGATTCTGAATCACACTCGTTCCTCACGGTTCAGAATGACCAGTATTTTCCTTGTAACTCAAAGTCAACGTTTGCGCGTAATCCGTAATCCCAAACATTAGGTCCTAAGCCCTAGGATCCTAGGACCTTTCTTTTAAACCTAGGACCTATCTTTTCCCTAAGCCCTTTCTTTTAGCCCCCTTGAATCCCATACTCACCTACCCCATATACTTAATTAAATCCAAAGAGACATAATTAAGAGGTCGACTGTGACTACCATTGTATCTGTACGTCGAAATAATAAAGTCGTCATCGCGGGTGATGGCCAAGTATCTCTGGGCAATACCGTAATGAAAGGTAATGCGCGAAAAGTTCGCCGCCTATACAACAACCAAGTGCTAGCTGGCTTTGCTGGCGGTACAGCGGATGCCTTTACCCTTTTCGAGCGCTTTGAAAGCAAGCTGCAAATGCACCAAGGCCACCTGACCAAAGCTGCCGTAGAACTCGCTAAAGATTGGCGCAGTGATCGCGCACTTCGTAAGTTGGAAGCACTTCTTGCTGTCGCGGATGAAACTGCTTCTCTCATCATTACTGGTAACGGTGACGTAGTTCAGCCTGAAAATGACCTGATTGCCATCGGTTCTGGTGGTGCATACGCGCAAGCAGCTGCCACCGCCCTGCTAGAAAATACCGATCTAGATGCTCGTGAGATTGCAGAGAAAGCACTCAACATCGCCGGTGACATTTGTGTGTTCACCAACCACAACCATACTGTAGAAGAGCTAGAATCAACTGCAGAGCTTCCTCAGCCAACCGCGTAATCGTAACGAAGTAAGGAAAGAATATGTCTGAAATGACTCCTCGCGAAATCGTTCATGAACTGAACCGCCACATCATTGGGCAAGACAAAGCAAAACGTTCGGTTGCGATTGCCCTTCGTAATCGCTGGCGACGCATGCAGCTTGAAGAAAGCTTGCGCGTAGAAGTGACCCCGAAAAACATTCTGATGATTGGTCCAACTGGTGTGGGTAAAACCGAGATTGCTCGTCGCCTAGCGAAACTAGCAAACGCACCATTCATCAAAGTAGAAGCAACGAAATTCACGGAAGTGGGTTACGTAGGTAAAGAAGTCGAAACCATCATTCGCGACCTAACCGATGTTGCAGTGAAGATGACCCACCAGCAAGCGATGGAAAAAGTAAAATTCCGCGCTGAAGAACAAGCTGAAGAGCGCATTCTTGATGCTCTATTACCACCCGCGCGTGATGCTTGGGGTCAAACAGAGCAAAAAGAAGACACATCAAATACGCGTCAAATCTTCCGTAAAAAACTGCGTGAAGGCCAGTTAGACGACAAAGAGATCGAGATCGATATTGCCGCACCACAAATGGGGGTAGAGATCATGGCGCCTCCTGGTATGGAAGAGATGACCAACCAGCTGCAAGGTATGTTCCAAAACCTAGCCGGCGATACGAAGAAAAAGCGCAAACTGAAAATCAAAGACGCAATGAAAGCGCTAGCGGAAGAAGAAGCGGCTAAACTGGTGAACCAAGAAGAGCTAAAAGAATCTGCGATTTTCAACGTAGAGAACAACGGTATCGTGTTCATCGACGAGATCGACAAGATCTGTAAGCGTGGTGAAAGCTCAGGACCTGACGTTTCTCGTGAAGGCGTTCAGCGAGACCTACTGCCACTTATTGAAGGTAGCACAGTATCAACTAAGCACGGAATGGTAAAAACCGACCACATCTTATTTGTCGCATCCGGCGCATTCCAAGTCGCAAGACCTTCCGATCTGATCCCTGAGTTGCAAGGTCGTCTACCAATCCGCGTTGAGCTAGAAGCATTAACCAGCAACGACTTTAAGCGCATTCTAACTGAGCCTAAAGCGTCTCTGACAGAACAATACGCAGCGCTGATGAAGACAGAAAACGTTGATGTAGAGTTCACTGAAGATGGCATCATTCAAATCGCGGAAGCAGCATGGACCGTAAACGAAACCACCGAAAACATCGGTGCTCGTCGTCTTCATACGGTGATGGAGCGTCTGATGGATGAAATCTCTTACGACGCAACAGAAAAAGCAGGCGAGAAATTCGTAATTGATGCTGCTTACGTGAAAGAGCGTCTGGGTGACGCCATTGAAAATGAAGACCTAAGCCGCTTCATTCTTTAATCATTAGCTCACTGCGCGATTCAAAGTCCAGAATGTCATGTTCTGGGCTTTTTAATCCAGAATGACGGTTACTTTAGCGAGCTCTAGACCAAAAGAGTTCGTCATCCTAGCGAGCTCCAGCGAGACTAAGGATCTAATAACTGCGTGCACCGTCCCCTTCTCTTTCTGAAAAGAGCGCTATTTTATTACCTCAAATATGGAAACTGTGTTTCTTCTCCGTCGCCCTTTGACTCTTAATTGAGTTGTTTCAGGTCAATAGCGTATCAGCGACTTTGTGCTTATACTGGGCACATTGGTTACTAGCACGAAATATCCATGAAACAATCATTGCAGATCTGGCTTGACGCCGCTCGCCCTAAAACATTACCACTGGCATTGGTATCGATTCTAACTGGTAGTGCACTCGCCTACTCTACTGGCCATTTTTCATTGACGATTGCCATCATGGCGTTTGTTACTGCTACGCTATTACAGATCCTATCTAACCTCGCTAACGACTACGGCGATGCCGTGAAGGGCACAGATAACGACAACCGCTTAGGCCCACAACGTGCCATGCAGTCTGGGGCTGTCAGTGCATCACAAATGAAAAAAGCGATCATCTGCAACATCATACTGACTGCAATAGCGGGGCTTACTTTGGTGTTCTACGCGCTGAGTTCAGTGGAAAGTATCCTTACTTTTATTGGCCTCGGTATTCTCGCGATCATTGCAGCCATCGCCTACACCATGGGCAGCAAACCTTATGGCTATGTTGGCTTAGGCGATCTTTCCGTATTTATCTTCTTTGGTTTACTTGGTGTATCTGGCACTTATTTTCTGCATACTGGCCATATTGAGAGTGCGCTTTTCCTGCCGGCGTTGGGGTGTGGCTTGCTCGCCGTTGCCGTCCTCAACATTAACAATATGCGAGATATTGAGAACGATACCGAGTGTGGTAAACGCACAATGGCAGTGCGTTTAGGTCAACGAAGAGCCAAACAGTATCACTTCCTACTACTGGGTGGGGCATTGATCGCGTTTACCGCTTACCTCCTCATTCAAGATAAACCTATGTGGGCTAGCTTACCGTTTTTGCTCGGCATCTATGTCGTCGCTCAACACGGCAAAGCCGTTTGGGATACCGAACACCCTGCTCAAATAGCCCCGATGATGCCAGTCGTTGTTAAGTGCTCATTAGTCACGAATGTTTTATTTGCAACAGTTGTGGTAACTCAAACTCTGATGAGTTAAAAAAGGATTGTCATTGCATTGACTTGATGCCCAGATATACTCAAAGACAATGGTTTCTGTTTATAAAGGTACGCTATGGAATACAACACTTCAGCACTCTGTGATATCTACCTTGATCAGGTAGATGTGGTTGAACCGATGTTCAGTAATTTTGGCGGTCGCGCTTCGTTTGCCGGACAAATCACGACAATTAAGTGTTTTGAAGACAACACCTTGATCCGCGAAATGTTAGAACAAGATGGTGTTGGCCGAGTACTATTGATTGATGGTGGTGGTTCCCTACGCAAGGCCCTTATCGATGCAGAAATCGCTACGCTTGCCGAAGAAAATGAATGGGAAGGCATTGTGGTTTATGGCTGCGTTCGTGAAGTCGATGAGCTAGAAGACATGAACCTTGGTATTCAAGCGTTAGCTTCTATGCCTGTTGGTGCCACAAGCCAAGGTATTGGCGAGATTGACGTTCCGGTGAACTTTGGCGGCGTGAGCTTCTTGCCTGAAGATTACCTCTATGCAGACAATACCGGCATTATCCTTTCTCCAGAGCCTCTCAACGTTGATCTTGAGTTGGATGAGGAAGAATAACGAACCTAAAGTTCCTAGATGATAGGGCCTAGCTAGGGGCCTAGTTCCTAGGTGGAGCGTTCTGTGAGTTTGTGCATTTCATTACCTTTTGAGAAAGTGACTGGAATACTGAATACGGAGCGCTTCGCTTACGGAAACACATTCACTGAACCTAACGGCGTTATTCCGGACGCTCAAGCGAGCATCCGGAGTCTATTATTAGCGTACTATTTAGTGTCAGTATATTACCTTAGTGATATCAAACTCGGTCTGTAGATTCTGAATCACACTCGTTCCTCACGGTTCAGAATGACGGTCACTTTAGCGCGCTCTCAACCGAGAGGGTTCGTCATTCTAGCGAGCTCAAGCGAGACTAAGAATCTAACCTCAGCAAGCTCCCCAACCAAATAGAGTCATCTCACTACCGCACAATCGGATTGTAGATCCTGAATCACGTTCGTCCCTCACGGTTCAGAATGACAATATTTTTTAAACGGCATAACAACGTTTGTGTGTTATCCGTAATCCAAAAGTTTAGACCCAAGGATCCTAGGAGCTATCTCTTTTCCCTAGGCCCTTTTTTACCTAGAACCTTTCCCCCAAATACGCAAACACCCGCCGAAGCGGGTGTTTTTAATTCTGGATGATGAGAGGATTATTCCACTTCGTCCATCTTGCCAAGTAGTGCACGAATGCGCTCTTGCCACTGTGCGTGCTCTTGTTGAGCTTGCTGAGATTTCTGCTCAAGCTCTTCGCGTTGAGAACGCATTTCGTTAGCTTCAGCTTCTAGTTTCACTTTATCTTCTTTCAGCTCTTCGACTTCCATCTGAAGAAGAGTGATTGTGTCAACTGCAGTTTGAATTTTCGCTTCTAGTTGTTCTAGTACTTCAAAAGACATCTTGGCCTACCTATGTTATTCCGTGGGACGATACACGACGACTCGTCGGCACCTTACCGATAAGATTCATTCTACTCAGCGTAGCGACGATAAACACTTACTATATTCGATCTTTTGTACCATTCGGTCAAAAAATCGGCGCAATCTCACTAAACTCTGACTTTTCTGAACTTAGAAGCATTTTTGTACAGTGCATTTCACGCCAACTCGACGAAAACTCACCCAAACCTTGATCAAATTCAACTGAGTTAAAGTAAATACTCAGCAAAAAAGCAAACGTTTCCCCATTGCTGTGATAAAATCCCCGAGCAAATTTCTCTTCCCTCTTGTTACTTGGAGACATCATGAAACGCGATTTAGCAATGGCATTTTCCCGTGTTACTGAAGGCGCCGCTTTGGCTGGTTACAAATGGCTTGGCCGTGGCGACAAAAACGCAGCAGACGGTGCAGCAGTTGAAGTTATGCGTACCCTACTGAACAAAACAGACATCAGCGGTGAAATCGTTATTGGTGAAGGCGAAATCGATGATGCACCTATGCTCTACATCGGCGAGCAAGTGGGCTGTGGTGGCGACGAAGTGGATATCGCTGTAGATCCAATCGAAGGCACACGCATGACGGCGATGGGTCAATCGAACGCACTTGCTGTACTCGCGGCAGGTGAGAAAGGCAGTTTCTTAAAAGCGCCAGATATGTACATGGAAAAGTTGGTCGTTGGCCCTGGTGCGAAAGGCGTTATCGACCTAGGTAAACCACTTAAAGAAAACCTAGAGAATATCGCCAAAGCACTAAACAAGTCGCTAGACACGCTCGTCGTTATCACGCTAGCGAAGCCTCGTCACGATGAAGTGATTGCAGAGATGCAAGCAATGGGTGTGCGTGTATTCGCCGTGCCAGATGGTGATGTCGCGGCTTCTATCTTAACGTGTATGCCAGATAGTGAAGTGGACGTGATGTACTGTATTGGTGGCGCACCTGAGGGCGTGGTATCGGCCGCCGTCATTCGTGCACTAGACGGTGACATGCATGGTCGCCTACTGCCTCGCCACGAAGTGAAAGGTGACACCGAAGAGAACCGCATTTATGGTGCAGCAGAGCTAAAGCGTTGTGAAGAAATGGGCGTGCAAGCAAATGTGATTCTTAAGATGGAAGACATGGCGCGCAGCGATAACGTGGTATTCTCCGCAACCGGTATCACGAAAGGCGACCTGCTAGAAGGCATTTCTCGTCAAGGCAACATTGCAACGACAGAAACCCTGCTGATCAGAGGTCGCTGCCGTACCATTCGTCGCATTAAGTCTACACACTACCTAGACCGAAAAGACCCAGAAGTGCGCGATATTATTCTTTAAGTTTAGAGGGCTTTCTCGGCCCTAGGTGGAGCGTTCTGTGAGTTTGTGCATTTCATTACCTTTTGAGAAAGTGACTGGAATACAGAATACGGAGCGCTTCGCTTACTGAAAAGCACATCATCACCAATTGTGTCATTCCAGCGAGCCTTAGCGAGACTAGGAATCTATTATCAGCGTACTGATGAATTTCGATTTATCACCTTAGTGGTATCACTCTCTTTCAGTAGATTCTGAATCACGCTCGTTCCTCACTGTTCAGAATGACGGTCACTTTAACGCGCTCTCAACCGAGAGGATTCTTCATTCTAGCGAGCTCAAGCGAGACTAAGAATCTAACCTCAGCAAGCACCTAGCCTTCACACCCCACCTCAAGCCACAGAATCAACAGACAATAGATTCTGAATCACGCTCGTTCCTCGCTGTTCAGAATGACGACATACGTTAGCTCACATGAATATGGAGCCAACAAATCCATACTCAAAATTAAGTCAACTCTTTTCTTTACTAACCCTATCGCGCATAATATGTACTGATGTATAGATGGTGGGTATATGAAAACCGTAGATAGGATTTTGCAAATCGTTAAGCGTGATGGCTCTGTCACTGCGAAACAACTCTCTTCTGAGCTAGAAATGACAACCATGGGCGCACGCCAGCACCTACAAGGCTTAGAAGATGACGGCATCCTGTCGATTCATGATGTAAAAGTAAAAGTCGGTCGCCCAACCCGCCACTGGTCTTTAACACAAAAAGGTCACGAACAATTCACCGATCGTCATGGCGAACTCACTATTCAATTTATTGAAGCCGTTGAGCACACCTTCGGAAAAGAAGGCCTGAATAAAGTCACCTCTGAACGAGAAAAGCTAACCCTGCAACACTACCAGCAACACCTAACGCCATGCGATTCGCTAGAGAGCAAACTAAAAATGCTTGTCTCTCTTCGCGAAAAAGAAGGCTATATGGCAGAACTCGAACAAGATGAACAAGGCTTCATTCTGATTGAAAACCACTGTCCCATCTGCAAAGCGGCAACTCGCTGCCCAAGTTTGTGCCTATCTGAACTCAATGTGTTCCAAGCTCTTCTTGGTATCGAAACCAAAGTAGAACGCACCGAGCACATCATTAGTGGCCAACGTCGCTGCGTATATCGCATTCAAGCGTAACAGTTCAACATACCTCTCAACAACAGGCACATGAGCGCTTGTTGTTGAGATAATTTGGCAATTTCTCCACTCCTTTTCTTCCTGTGGTATACGCTTTTAATAGCGAAACACAGCGACCCAGATGGATTTGGAGAACAGCGATGCCACGTACACCCAAGCCACAAACGCTACCATCATTCGATGAGATGGTAAAAATGGCCGAACGAGATCCCGAAGCTTTTGAGCAGTTTCGTCACAATATGGCGAAAGAGATGATTGAAAACGCATCGGAAGAGATGCAACCACGCCTATGGGCACAGCAAAGCCACATAGACCGCGTTATTCACAACTGCAAGAACCCACATCACACCAATGTCGTGTTAATGAACGAGCTACAAAAGCAGGTCGTGAAGTTTAGAGAGGCGTTGCAGGGGGAAAACGTAGAAATACAAAAAGAAAATGTTGTGCTGTTTAAATCTACAGATAACCAGGATGGCTTCTACTGATAACAATGAGACACATCAACCAAGTCAGGATTCGATTTTCGAATTAGATCTAGCTTCCAAGCTCGCCTCCATTGTTTGAGCTGTTTTTCTCTTGCGATAGCATTTTCCATATCATCGAAGGGTTCAACGTACACTAATTTGTGCACGTTGTATTTTTTTGTAAAACCCGCAACTACGCCATTTTTGTGCTGCCATAATCTTTGGGGTAACCGGCTAGTTACCCCAACATAAATCACCGCATTGTTGTTTGACGCTAAGATATAAACACAAGGTCTCTTTTCCATAACAAACCTTCTTTTAGATTATTGCTTCATTATAAAACTGCTGCACTCGGGTAGTAGATTCTGAATCACGTTCGTCCCTCACTGTTCAGAATGACGGCTATTTTAGCTCTCCCTTACATATGAGGGGGGCGTCATTCTAGCGAGCCCCAGCGAGACTAAGAATCTAACTTCAGCAAGCACCTCGCCTTCACATCTAACCTCAAGCTACAGAATCAACCGACAATAGATTCTGAATCACGTTCGTCCCTCACTGTTCAGAATGACGGCTATTTTAGCTCTCCCTTCAATATCAGGGTGCGTCATTCTAGCGAGCCCCAGCGAGACTAAGAATCTAACTTCAGCAAGCACCTCGCCTTCACACCTCACCTCAAGCCACAGAATCAACCGACAATAGATTCTGAATCACGTTCGTTCCTCACTATTCAGAATGACGGCTATTTTAGCTCCCCCCTAAATATGAGGGTGCGTCATTCTAGCGAGCCCCTCCGAGACAAAAAATCTAACTTCAGCAAGCACCTCGCCTTCACTCCTAACCTCAAGCCAAAGAATCAATGGACAATAGATTCTGAATCACGTTCGTCCCTCACTGTTCAGAATGACGGCTATTTAGCTCCCCCTTAAATATGAGGGTGGTAAGACCCCAGATCTCTATACACTTTCAAGCTTCTGAAAATACTGTCTTTCATACTCATTTGGTGACAGCCCAC
>NZ_JBNFXP010000047.1:0-7223 GCF_052877535.1 Vibrio sp. PNB23_22_6
CTTTTGCTGCTCATAAGCACCTCTCTATTAGTCATTTTGTCTAACTAAAAGGTGTCTATCAAGTCGGTGGCTATTCATTAAGCGCGTAAAACCTGAACTTGTGTCGTTAAGCTCATTAAATATAAAAAAGAAAAATATCGCTTAATGAAGTGTCTTGTATTAGTGGAGCAAATCAAAAGCTCTGGTAGTGGAAAACAGTCTGTAATTCTGTTCACAGCTGTTCCCTTGCTGCGATAAGCTACTTTGGTCGAAAGAGCTTATCGCAAAGCTAGCCGTTCATTCGCTTCGTTATATTCACAGTTTAGAGTAAGTAATTATTGGTTAAAAAAACGGCTTGTAAATCCAAGAATTACGCGACATTTAATGGTTAAACTGAGGCATCAACTGCAAAAAATTCCATAAAGATGTGATACTTATCCCTGTCTAAAGGGTCACCTGAGTCTGCAAGAGCGCTGTATGCAGCTTGTTCCGCTGCAAGCAGTTCTTTGTACAAAGCTCCAAACCTTGTCGTCATGAAGGATGAAAAATCATCAACCATTGTTACGAAATTATACAAGCTATTGTCGTGATTTTGCCTAGTCGCTTGGACGTATTTCACCATCGGGTAAATGAAGTAAGTCACATCTTCTACGCTTTCTATTTCTTGGTAAGAGTAACAGTTGAAATAGTCATTATAATAGTGACTTGCATCGGCATAGTGTTGCAAACGAAGGTGATTGCTCGCGACTAAATCTAAAGAGGATAGAAAACCACTAAGCCACCGCGAAGGTTCTTGTTCAATTATATCTTTGTAAATATCGAGAGCTTTGTGCGCTAGAGCCAAAGATTCTTCATAGGAGTATTGCTCCTCTTTATAAACAGCCAGATAGTTTAATACCCTTACATACCTTTCACGCCATTGCTCAGGGTTTTGCTGATAGCAGCACTCGCAAATTTCTAAGAATTGCTCATACAGAGTAATTGCTTTTTCAAGCTGATTGTTCTGTGTATATGAGGTGGTTAAATTGTCCAAGATGGTGGTGTAGTTTTCAGCCCATTGGCTAATGTATTTCGGATTGTAGTGCTGGCCAATCACAAAGGATTGTTGAAAGTAGCGTTGGGCTATCTCAAGGGCTTGCTCTCGAAGGGTAATGGCTTTCTCAAGCTGGTTATTTTGTTTGTATGAGCCTGCCAAATTGTTCAAGCTGATGGTGTAATCTTTGGCCCACTGGTCTGGGTTTTGTTGATAGTAGTGCTCAACAATTTCTAGAGATTGCTCAAAGAAATCAATGGCTCTTTCAAGTTGGTTTGCCTTGGCGTATGAACCTGCCAAGTTATTCAAGCTAGTGGCATAATGCTGAGCCCATTGTTTAGGATTGTTCTGATAGTAGCGTTGTCGTATTGCAAGTGATTGTTCTTCAAAGACAATGGCTTTCTCTAATTGGTTGTTGTGTACATATGAGTGTGCCAGATTATTCAATCGGATGGTGTAGTCTTCCGCCCACTGGTCTGGGTTTTGTTGATAGTAGTGCTGGACGATCTCTAAAGACTGCTCATAACAGTCAATGGCTTTCTCAAGTTGGTCGGTACGTTGGTATGAACATGCCAAGTTATTCAAGCTATTGGCATAGCTTTGAGCCCAATATTCAGGATTGTTCTGATAATAGTGTTTGTTTATTTCAAGTGATTGTTCTTCAAGGGCAATGGCGTTCCCTAATTGGTTTATTCGTGTGTACAAGAGTGCCAAGTTACACAAACTAGAAGTGTAGTTGTAAGCCCATTGATCTGGGTCTTGTAAGTAATAGTGCTTGCATATTTTTAGAGATCGCTCTTGGTAATTTAGAGCTTTTTCAAGCTCGTTGTTTTGTTTGTATGAGGAAGCTAAGTCATGCAAGCTTCTTGCATAGTCTCGAGGCCATTCCTCTGAGTTTGGCTGGCGGTATTCTTTGTATATTTTGATAGATTTCTCTTGGAGACAAATAGCTTTGTCAAGCTGGTTATTTTGTTGGTATGAACTCGCCAAACTGCTCAAGCTGGCAGCGTATTCTCGAGCCCAGAAATCTGGGATGTGTTCATAGTAGCGTAGGAGCAACTCGCAGGTCGTCTCTTGATATGAAATGGCTCTCTCAAGCTTGTTGTTTCGTTGGAATAAGCTTCCCAAGTTGCTCAAGGATTTGGTTAATGCGCTAACCCAAGGATCTGAGTCTTTCTGATAATAATGTAAAGCTATCACAGAGCATTGCCTTTGTAGAGATATGGCCTTATCTAGATCGTTGTTCTGTTGGTACGAGATGGCTAGATTATAGAGACTGGACGCATACTGTGGAGCCCATCTATCTGGGTGATACAAGTAACCTTTTGCATGCACATTCATAATGACTGTCTTATGAAAAATAAGACTCGTTGTTTGCTCTTGAGTGAGCGCTTGGAAAGGATGATTAAAGAATGCCAGCGCTTTAAGTTGCGAATCCACGGTGGCAGAAATTAAGAGAATCAGTGCATCTTTTGAGACTTGATTAGCGTCTGGCAACTGACTATCGAGCAAGTAATCAAACTGTTTGTCTAAGAAGATATGCAATAATCCGTGGCTATATTGGTATTGGTCATCATGGGTGGCAAGGCGGCGTAGGATCTCATACACCTCATCGATAATTGCGTAGTGCTCGGGCTGTAAATTAACCTGCTTCTGGTTTTGTGTTATATGAGATTTTAATGACTGTAGTTTGGGCTCATTTGTCGTGGACAAAGCGTTAAGGACACACTTCACTAACTCTGATGAAAATGGTGCCCCCAGAAGTGATGAAAATAGCAAGGTATTCACAGCCGCATTGCCCATCTCACCAAAGTATATTTTTAGCAGATGTAAGCGCTCTTCAAGTACAGCATAGGCCATTAGATTAAAGCCTTGATGGGCTCCTGTTTGACTGGCATGAACCAGAGAGTCTTGATATTTCCGTTGCAGTGACTCAAAGGTCTGTTTAAGGGTGTCATTTATGTCGCTAATGTCAGGGTTAAAACGTAAAGGAGCGCTCAGGATCAGTTGTTCAAAGCGGTTTTCTCGGTAGAGCTTAGCGTCGCAAAGCATGTTTATGGTTTCGACGGCAAATAAGGTATTCACTTCTGTCGAGCTACCATTGCCTAATGTACTTACTATAGCCTCTGCAAGTTGATGGTGCTGCTGATGTGTACCAGAGATAACCTTAGCAATCAGTTGGGTTAGAGCGTGTTTATCGAATCCCGATAATGTAAGGGTATTTACGTGTAATACCGAACAATCAGGTAGCTGCCCTGCCTCGGGAGATTGGCTAAACTCATGCGCTCCTGTCACTTTGGCCGCGGTAAGCAGTGACAAAGCATGGCGGTGAAGCTGAAGGTTGGATTGCCAAGCTTTATATTGGGTAGCAGCATCACTAGGACGCAAGGTGGCGACAACGTAGATATCTGAACGTTTGAGCAGTCGAGTTAAGATATACTCACTGGCCGTATCATCTATCCATTGCAGATCGTCAATGAACAAGATGATTGGCAAAGGTTCGGAGTGGATTTTGGTCAGTAAAGTGATCGCGGTATCTAGCTTGTTAAATTGGCGCTCTTTTTCATCTTGCTGCTTATTGTCGAGACTCTGCATCCCCATATCTTGCAGTCGATTAAGGTTGCCATCGGTTTGTATACGCTGGTATCCGGCATCAATAATATTTAAGGCTTTATCTGCGCCTGAGAGGAGGAGTCCAGCGGCATTAAATACTGTCTCTTTTGAGTGCAGGTTTCTGAGAAAACCCAGTGTCTTTTCTTTGAAGTTTCTGTGATGGTGAAGCCGTTTCTCTTCTTCAATGATGCTTTTTTCTAGTGAGCTTAACCCTGTATTACTGGAGCTGTGCCCTACCTCATTTAGCAAAGTTAACACGATAGCAGGACTGCTTTTCGTAATGGTCTTAATATGTTGATTAACGAGTGCGGTTTTTCCGATGCCCGGCTCTCCAGCAATCACAGATAGTGTCGTTGGGACTCGAGTAACGTATTGCCTATTCAGCGTATGTAGCTCTTCTTGTCGTCCAATAAATAGGGATGATTTGACTGCGAGATTAGGGATGTCGCTACTTGGTCGCTCAAGCATCGCGTAACGTTGAACAAAACGGCGTTGGTCAGAAAGTAGTTGTTGTTTAATGGTTAATTCTGGGGCTACTTCCTGATAAAGATCAAACGAGGGATCGCTGTAAGTATAAACCACAGACAAACCAATGTGCTGGTCTTGCTCTTTTTGGTTTTTGGCGTAAGAAAATAGTAACGATAATATTGCGATGGAACTACTATCCAACCGATGCGGGTTATTGATATAGATTAATTTTGGGGAATCGATTGCGATGGCAAGCAGCAGTTTGAACGCTAGCTGGAATAAGTCAATGTTTTCGCTGGCGGAAAATTGATTGGACAAGCGATTTAGCTCGCTTTTTGCTCCAATCGAGAGGAAAAGATTCTGCTTACTTATGTTTGCAATTAAGTCACCGAGTGTTTCACTACTGCAATCATGAAGAATGCCTTCAGCATTACTTAATAGCTGCTCTGAAACGCCCACATTATCAAGCACTACTTTAGAAAATAAGGAAGAGAACTCTCCGCCAATCTCATCAAGAATAAAACTCAATCCGTTATCAAGGTGGTTACTCAATAAATCTCCCAGCATTCCTCCAGTGGCAACCGATGCCGCGCCTTTGAGCGATTCTTTTAAAACGGCAAGGTTTTTGATCTCTTTAAGCTCACTACGCAGTTGTTCTAGCAGTTGGTCGAGCAAGAAAAACTGGTCATCTACGTGGGCATCATCTCCATCAAGCAAAACAATTGAAGTTTGATTTTTAAGGTCTCGATCAAATACAGACTTTGCAAGTGACAGGGGAGCCGTAGCTTGTTGGTCTTGGGTAAGCGCATTGATATCGGCGTGGCTCAGTTCGATTAATAGCGGGGTATGCTGTGCTTTGAATAGATCGCTGTAGTAGTTTTGTAGATGATCAATGTGAGACATTCTTGTTACTTTCCGTGTTAAAGCTTTTAGGAATCGATTGAATAGTAATGTACATGTTATCTGTATGATTTTAAATATAAAAAGTGTTGTTCATTGGTGTGGCCGGACTAGACGATTTCTCGACTTTGTTGTAAGGGACGGTGCGCAGAGAGAGGCATTATTAATTCGGGACAACCACCCAGGTGGGCCTGCTGAGGATTAAAACAGATGGGGGTAACGCTGCTCAAGCAGTGTAAGCTCGCGTTCTTCAACTTCTAATAGGCTATGCTCATGTTGTTTCTCATAGAGATAATCAATAGCACTCCCCAATATAAACTCTGCTGTTAACCCACTAACCAAAAAATGCGTATCGCAATAGTGTTGAACTCGCTCTTCAACTTCGCCCATGTAAGTTATGGGGCTTGGGAACAAGCAGTACAAAGCTTCAAAATCGTAAGGAGAAACAACCACTGGGCGTTCTACCTTGCCGAGTACCACACTGATTAATCCTTTAAATGTCATGCTAAAACCCCTATTTAGCCCGTCACATCGACATAGTGACTTAAAACTAGTTGCTTGATTGCAACAGTTCGCACCGCTTACACGCCATCTGAATCAAACACCTTTTACTATGCTTGTTTACTCCACAAACTAATTGTCCTTTTGCAGCTTACAGGGCGCGGATACAGCTCAATAGTTGAGGGGTAACCCCTTTCTCTGGTGGTGATTTTAGGTGGCGCTTTTGTTGATGTGCAAGCTGCCAATTAACTTGATTGCCACCACAGCACCACCATTGTTTTACCCCCAAGGTTTCCGCATGTATAAGCATTCTAGCTGTAAT
The DNA here is from genome assembly GCF_052877535.1 of Vibrio sp. PNB23_22_6. NCBI lineage: Bacteria > Pseudomonadati > Pseudomonadota > Gammaproteobacteria > Vibrionales > Vibrionaceae > Vibrio > Vibrio sp. PNB23_22_6. The sequence continues at coordinate 5,817 of NZ_JBNFXP010000047.1, forward strand.
GCTGCGACTACCCATTCTTAGCTTTCCTCGCCAATCGATATTAAGAGCTAAGGTTGAAGGGCTAAAAATCTCTCGTTCTCGAACCTAATCGTATGCTTTAAACGGCTCGATGGGGCAAATCTTTAAACGAGCATTCAAAGCGGCTGTTTCAAGCAATCGTGCGGACACCTCATTGTGAGGTAGGCTCTCAATAATGTTCATCGGTTGGTAGCTCATAGTAAACGCCAAGTCATCAAAAGAGACTTGGTTTGCTTCAAGGTAACGTTTTGAGTAGAGAAGCCCAACTACATCTATATACAGTACTGTCACATCAATTCCTTATGCTCAGCCCTCGCCAGATATTGCTTTAATGCATGTTGGCTCCCAGAGCTTAGGTCTAGAAGCAGGTGATTCTTGAGGTAAAATTCAACGGCATTCAAACTTGGCTTCTCTATACAGAAGGATTTGTATAGGATTTTGTAAAACAACCAACTCTTGAATTCTACGATGACCCAGAACAAAGACATCGAGGCTGTAAGTCCAATAAACCACTTGAGATCGACATTTAATGATATGGCGCTCAAAATAAGTTGAGTAAAGCAGTATAAACCGGACGAGAAGCTCGCGATAAAGCCGAGGTTACATAATCGATTAACCCACGTTGGGATTTCTGCCTGTTCCATGATCATATGAAGGTGCTTCACTTCAACTCTCACTATTTTCCATCACCCCAACAGTTAATTAGATACTAAAGTAATTGATTCGTAAGCAACTTTATCAGTCAAGTCTCGAAGGGTCACGAAGCAATGGTGACAAAAGCTAGTTAGGTTTGCTAGAACATTGAAAGCATTTAGGTGATGTTTATCCAATGATAAGGTCCTATCGAAGAGTTAATGGACTTTTTTGGATAATAACAAACGATTTATCAAGAGCTGTAGAATAACCATACGAATGCGTCGTTATTTGATCACAAGAGGGCGTCACCCAGTGTTTATCAATACAAAAAGTATTCCGAAGGCTAAATCTCCGCCTAAGTACCTAACTCAGAAATGTCCAAGGAAGTGTTGACGTCGATCTCAACAAACTGCAGATGGTCAAGAAATTGTGGATGGTCAAGAAATTCAGTAATGACCCCGTTGAAGCCACTCCGAGGCTCATTGTGTATTTTGTGATCACCAAGCGAATTAGTAGCCCCAAAAACACGGTTTTCGTCTAAAAACTTCAAAAGAGTGACGAAAAACTTGTACAAGTAGATGTTACGTCCTACATTTAATTTACCTACCCGCCATATTGGCTACTAGAAGAGCAATCTCTTCCTTTCTGCAAGTGGATCAACACCGTTGCGTCTGTCTCAACACCGTTGCGTCTGTCTCAACACCGTTGCGTCTGTCTCAACACCGTTGCGTCTGTCTCAACACCGTTGCGTCT
>NZ_JBNFXP010000048.1:0-6480 GCF_052877535.1 Vibrio sp. PNB23_22_6
GTACAGATAGCTGCAGTTAGAGTTGTTTTACCGTGGTCAACGTGGCCGATAGTACCAACGTTTACGTGCGGTTTTACACGTTCAAATTTTTCTTTAGACATGAGTAGTCCCTCTAGGTACGGATTTAGGTGGCCCCAAAAAATGACCACGCAACCAAAAAAGATAATTGGTAAATCTTATATCAAAAGGAAATAACTTGAGAGCTGGTGCTGATAGGCAGACTCGAACTGCCGACCTCATCCTTACCAAGGATGCGCTCTACCACCTGAGCTATATCAGCACTCAAATTTGATTGGAGCGGGCAGCGGGAATCGAACCCGCATCATCAGCTTGGAAGGCTGAGGTAATAGCCATTATACGATGCCCGCACACGTAACTCTGAGAGCTATTTCCTAAAGAATATGGTGGAGGGGGACGGATTCGAACCATCGAAGGCAGTGCCGGCAGATTTACAGTCTGCTCCCTTTGGCCACTCGGGAACCCCTCCAAAATTTCAATCCATTCTCACTACAACATTTCATAGATACAGGAGAGAATGGTGCCGACTACCGGAATCGAACTGGTGACCTACTGATTACAAGTCAGTTGCTCTACCTACTGAGCTAAGTCGGCATAAGTGGTGCGCATTCTATTGAATGATTTTCTATGTTGCAATAGGAAATTTAAAAAAAAACGTAAATATCGTTCTTTTGAACTCATTTGTTGAAAATTTACACAATCATTATTTTTTACCACAAACTTTAGAGCTTTGTCGTTTGCTTTAAACGACGCTTGATGTATGTTTTTGCTCTCAATTAAACCAAGGATAAACGAGACCCATGAGTCCATTTTTGTCATTCGACCGTGCTGAATGGGCAGAGCTGCGAAACTCTGTCCCAATGACACTTTCTGAAGATGACTTGATCGCACTTCAAGGCATAAATGAAAACCTCACAATGGAGGAAGCGGTAGAAATCTATCTTCCTTTGTCTCGCCTACTGAATTTGTATGTACAAGCACGCCAAAGTCGCAACTCTGTGCTGCAACAATTTCTCAATACAGAAGAACACGCTCCACCTTTTGTTATCGGCATTGCTGGCAGTGTCGCGGTTGGAAAAAGCACAACCGCTCGTATTCTAGAAGCCCTCCTATCTCGCTGGGAGAATCATCCTAAAGTCGCATTGGTCACAACTGATGGCTTCTTGTACCCTAAGCGCGTGCTTGAAGAAAAGGGTATTATGCACCGTAAGGGCTTCCCAGAATCTTACGATATTAAGCGATTGGTCGAGTTTGTATCTGATGTGAAGGCAGGTAAACCCAATTTAGAAGTCCCTGTCTACTCTCATATTACCTACGATATTACGGAAAAGTTAAAATGTGTAGATAGACCAGATGTACTGATCATTGAAGGGCTAAACGTACTGCAAAGTGGTATGGACTATCCACATGATCCGCATCGCGTTTTTGTTTCTGACTTTTTGGATTTCTCTATCTATGTTGATGCGGACAGTGAGATTATAGAGCAATGGTATGTCGAAAGGTTTTTAAAGTTCCGTAGAGGTGCCTTCACTAAACCAGGGTCTTACTTCAGCCACTACACACAACTATCAGTTGAAGAAGCGCAGAATAAAGCAAAGCAAATATGGCAAGACATTAATGGGCTCAACTTAGAACATAACATTCTTCCTACCCGAGAAAGAGCCCATTTAATCTTACATAAAGGAGAGAATCACTTAGTAGACAAGGTTTCTCTACGAAAATAGCTCTGCGATCAGTCACTCTTTCTCAAGGAGATCTCACCACCAATGTAGGTCTCCAATCCGTTTTCGGTTTCGAGAACCACGCCTCCTTGATGATCAATACCCTGTACGACACCATAAATTTCTCGAGGACCCATCAGTAACTTCACAGAACGGCCTAAGAAATTATCAAGACGATTCCAACGTACAACAAAACCCGTTAGCCCAGTCATTTCATATTCCTCTAGCGCTCTCTTCCAGTGCTCTATAAATTTAATCGCCAACTGAGTTCGGTCAATCACTAAGCCACCACTGACTTGATTTAAGGTTGTCCAAGGTTGGTCAATTCCAGGCTGTCGTTCTGGCATACCAATATTGAGGCCCATACCTATCACTAGATGCGCAGCACCTCCTGCTTGTCCGGACATCTCGACCAGAATGCCTGCCAGTTTTTTATCATGGTAGTAAATATCATTAGGCCATTTAAGTTTTACACCCTGAATGCCTATACTTTCAATGGCTTCTACTGTCGCAATACCAACAACTAAGCTCAAGCCCATTGCAGCGGCCATTCCAGCATCTAAACGCCAATACATCGACAAATACAAATTGGTACCAAAAGGCGATATCCACTGACGTCCACGTCGCCCTCTTCCTCTTGCTTGATACTCAGCCAAACATACACGGCCTTTTTCAGATTCATTAACACGTTCAAGCAAATACTGATTAGTAGAGTCAATCACCGAAATGAGCTCGACTGGTGTCGTAATGCTCTCTATCAACTTACCTTCATTTAACAATTGAAGAGGCTGAACAAGTTGGTAACCCCGGCCTTGAATACGATAAAGATCAACGCCCCAGTCATTTAAACCTTTAACATGCTTGGCGATCGCCGCTCTAGAAATCCCCAAACTTTGCCCGAGCGCCTCACCAGAGTGGAACTCACCATCACTAAGCGTTTTTAAAATATGAAGTTTGGTAGAGTGTTCGCTTCTCATTGTGCAGCCTCAATTTTAGCAAGGTTGGTCTCGCCGAACCGATCCATAAAGCGCACTTCGTGCTCAAGCTCTATCTGATACTTATCCCAGACCGCCTTTTTCACTAACGATGCTAATGACACAACATCACTGGCGCTGCAGTTATCGACATTAGTCAAAACTAACGCTTGAAGTGGATTAACCTGGGCACCGTTTACAGACACACCTTTCAACCCACACTGATCGATAAGCCAGCCAGCTGCCACTTTCATCCCGATTGGTGCCGGGTAAGCCACCATATTGCTATGCTCTGCAACCAGTCGATCATAATGATCTTGCGAGATCACTGGATTTTTAAAGAAACTCCCCGCATTCCCTACTTTCGCTGGATCGGGTAATTTCTCCATACGAACTTGGCAAACTCGTTCAAAGATCGATAAGGGACTGAGTTGATCTTCCGCAATACTCTGCAGTGGGCCATATTGATTAATTGGTTTCCACGCTTTCGCTAACTTGAGTCCAATAGCAGCAATAAAGCACTTTTCATACAAAGCGTGCTTGAATATCGAATCGCGATAGCCAAATTCACACTCATCCGCCGTCATTCGTTTAATCTCAAACGTGGTAAGGTCTAGCACATCCACATATTCACAGACATCTTGCAGTTCTAGACCATATGCACCGATATTTTGGATTGGTGCTGAACCTGCACATCCAGGGATCAAGGCGAGGTTTTCTATTCCTCCTATTCCTTGCTCTACACTCCATGCCACCAATTCAGGCCAATCTTCCCCTCCTTCGATGTGAAGGAGATAATGTTCTGCTGTTTCGGTTATGGATTTGCCCTTCAATCGGTTAATGATGACCACACCATCGTAGTGCTCCGTGAACAGCATATTACTGCCTTTACCTAAGAAGAGTTTAGGTAGACCTTTCAAGGACTCATCTTTAAGTAATTGGATAACGTCTTCGATCGAATCAACAATCGCTAAATAGGAGCAGGTTTGTTCGATACCAAATGTGTGATAAGCCTTAAGGCTCGCATGTTTCTTTATTTGCATAGTGAGTTTGCAACGCCAGATGAGATTCCCGTAAACTGTGAACATTCTACAATAGTTATCTTTGAGCCGCAGTGACAATACCAAACTCATTAATCATAGAAGTGTTAAATCCTATCAAATTGCCTCTCATTAAACGGCTGTATAAGGCTCATTATCCCGCTGGACGAGCAAAGCGTGATGAATTAATCGTTACCGCTAACGTAGATAGTAATATCCTCGCTTTACTGCGAATGAAAAGTGTCGATACCTCTCGCCTATTGACGGGCATGCTGGTTATTCCAGAGGCAAGAGGGACTGGGGTTGGAAAGGCTCTCTTAAGCTATTGCGAAGAAAATATTTTCCGTCATGGCGATTACTGCTTTGCATTTCAACATTTAGAAAACTATTACTCACAGTATGGATTTAAAACCATTTCCGGCAATACTCTACCAAACTCATTGAAAATAGCCTTTTCTCGCTATGTGGATAGCGGTAAAGATCTCATTCCGATGCAATTCATGGCATCTTTCCCTTCAAAGGGTACGGTTTTGTAGCCAGAGAAATCATATCTTTGATAAAATAGCAGGTTCGCAATATTGCACTTAATTAAGGTACTCACACCGATATGATAGTAAGTAGGAATCCATTCGAACAGTTGCCAAGTCTTGCTGTTAAGCCTGAAGACTTTGAAGTTCTGCATGCAGCAGAAACTTTCAGAACTCGTCTTCTCGATGCAATCAGCAAAGCAACGTCACGAATCTACCTAGTCGCTCTATATCTGGAAGATGATGATGCTGGACGTGAAATTTTCACCGCGCTTTATGAAGCAAAACAGCGTAATCCTCAGTTGGACATCAATATCTGTGTAGATTGGCACCGAGCTCAGCGTGGTTTGATTGGTGCAGAGTCATCAGAAGGAAACTCTGCACTCTATAAAGCATTCGCCAAAAAATATCAGCATCCTATTCCTGTATACGGCATTCCTGTGCGCGGAAGAGAAGTCTTTGGTGTTCTACACCTGAAGGGCTTCATTGTCGACGATACCGTAATCTACAGCGGTGCAAGCCTGAACAATGTATACCTGCAATATAATGATCGCTACCGCTTCGACCGCTACCACGTGATCCAACATGCAACACTTGCAGATTCAATGGTTAAGTTCGTCCAAGATGAAATGATTGCCCACCCAGCAGTCAATAATCTGGCCGATAACGACAAACCAGAAACAAAAGAGATCAAAACGGCTATCCGCCAATTCCGCTCTTCTCTTGCACGAGCAAGCTACGAGTTTACTTCTGAAAATATTTCTGAAGAGGAAGTAAAAGTCACCCCTCTTGTGGGCTTAGGCAAACGTCGTAATTTACTCAATCAACAAATTGTTAAGCTACTTGCTACGGCACAAAACGAAATTTTCATCTGCACACCTTACTTTAATTTCCCAAAAGCCATTAATCGCGAAGTAAAACGTGCAATGAAACGAGGCGTAAAAGTCACGATCGTGGTCGGAGATAAGACAGCGAACGACTTCTATATATCTCCAGAGGAAGAGTTCAAAACCATTGGTGGCCTACCGTATCTATATGAAGTCAACTTACGCCGCTTCGCAAAAGCAAACGAAGCCAACATCGCCGCTCGTAAGCTATCTATCCACTTATGGAAGCACGATAATAACAGCTTCCACTTAAAAGGTATCTGGGTTGATAAGCGCTACATGCTGCTCACAGGTAATAATTTAAACCCTAGAGCGTGGTCATTAGATTTGGAAAATGGCCTATTAGTACAAGACATCTATGCAAAACTAACGGATAAGTTTGAACAAGAAGTTGCCAACATTCTCGAACACACTCAGCTCATCTGTACTTACAAACAGTTAGAGAAAATTGAAGACTACCCTCACAGTGTACAAAAGTTAGTTCGAAAAATTACGCGAATAAAAGCAGATGGTGTACTGAAACGCATTCTATAGTTCACATTATTTATTCAAAGCCCAACTTCTGTTGGGCTTTTTTATTTTGTGCCTTCTTAACAAGGGTTTTGTACAAATTCATTCTGAGAGGGTAACAAAATACCTTGAGAATATTACTTCGGCATCTCAAGTGACTATCACGTTGAACCTAGTAAAGAATGACAAACAGCCATAAGATTTGACGATGACTAGGGTAGGTTCAACTGTTTATTCGACTGAACTGGCGTTCCATCACCAACATCAGTTTAAAAAAGTAGCATGAACGAAAAAGGCTCCAGCATTTCTGCTAGAGCCTTGAAAATGGCAAGAGTGGCCTGGCATTCCAGAGAGCCGAGTGAGTTTTTGCACAACGAGATGCCTAGCTCTCGCAATAATCACATTGAAAAACAACAGATGTAAAAAAGCCTCAGCATTTCTGCTGAGGCTTTAAATATGGCAGGGGTGGAGAGATTCGAACTCCCAACACGCGGATTTGGAATCCGCTGCTCTGCCAATTGGAGCTACACCCCTGTAAATCTACAAACTGTAGATTTGACAAAACCTTGCTAAAAGCAAGGCTGTCTGAATAAATGGCGGAGCGGACGGGACTCGAACCCGCGACCCCCGGCGTGACAGGCCGGTATTCTAACCAACTGAACTACCGCTCCACACGGAGATAAAACTTTTGTTTTATCCGATACTTGTCGTTCAGAACAAGTACCTTAAATTAAAAGCCTGGCGATGTCCTACTCTCACATGGGGAAGCCCCACACTACCATCGGCGCTATTTCGTTTCACTT
>NZ_JBNFXP010000049.1:0-5904 GCF_052877535.1 Vibrio sp. PNB23_22_6
TTTTCCGCTCATGATAACACCTCATAGTTTATTGAATTATATAACTATTAAGTGTCTAGTGAAGTGGGGTCTTACCAGGGTGCGTCATTCTCGCGAGCCCCAGCGAGACTAAGAATCTACTTTCAGCGAATCGATAGTTCTAGAACTTATTCCGGCTCTGGCCCGTATTTATTCTGACCAACCGTTCCTTTCAAAAATCCACATTCCACCAGGATCCATAAACCACAGATCAACGAAAGAGAAGCAATAAACACTTGTGGCATTGATGGCTCTTGAGCAGCCGGATTCGTCATCGGCGTGGCAATACGGCCAATGACCAGAGGAATATTCAACGCTAACCAATAGATCGACTTGTTACGGTCATGCCAACGCTTGGTCGTAATCGCTAAATCTGGAATAAGTAAGGCAAGCAAAAAAACAGGCAGAATGATGTAAGAAAATGCAGGAAGCAACTTGTTGATGCCCACGCCAAAACCGAGAATCGAAATGTAGTAAACAATGTTCCACATCCAATACGTTTTACGGCCTATCCGCCCCTGAAAAGAAAACAGTAACTCTTTAATCAACATCAACTTTCATCCAAAAACTAGAAAGACTATAGAGTAGCGAAGAGCAGAATAAAGGGCAAAGAAAAGGTTATAGAGCCTAGGGTCCTAGATCCTAGGAAGAACGTGCTAGACGTTTGTGCATTTCATCGGTTCTTGAGAAAGTGGCTGGAATACCGAATACGGAGCGCTTCGCTTACGGAATACTGCAAAGCACGCGTCAAGCTATCTCGTCATTCTAGCAAGCCCCAGCGAGACTAAGAATCTAACTTCAGCAAGCACCTCGCCTTCACATCTCACCTCAAGCCACAGAATCAACGGACAATAGATTCTGAATCACGTTCGTTCCTCACTGTTCAGAATGACAGTATTTGTCTTCTAACCGGAAACAACGTTTGCGCGTAATCCGTAATCCAAGATTTAGAACCCAGAATCCTAGGATCTATCTTTTAACCCTAGGACCTTTTATCAATTCACCACTTTTTGAAAGCTCTCAATATCCATATCGCGCACGTTCACTGTCAAACTACGCACGTGGCTGGCTTGTGCTTGCAATACTGACATCAATGCCCGAGACAACTCTCTTTTTTGCTCCGGGGTTCTCCCTGCCAGCAAATCAAAGCCAATATGAATAAAGTCTGCGCTGTTCCCCTCTTCACCAACTAACCAGTCGTGGCACTCAAAAGCACGAGATTTGACTGAGGCCAACTCAAACAAACCGCTATCCAATGCGACTTTATGCAAATCTTCTAGCAAACCTTGTACATTCACTCGCTCATCGACAGAACTTGAATACTCTAAAACTAAGTTAGGCATGTTGATTCCTTTCTAGATACTACCCACATCAAGTGATAGTAATACCAATCTAGGCGGCAATTTCCGAGAAATGAACTATCATTCTGTCTACACGATCACCAATCGATTGCGATTGATGACATTAACAGCACCATTGCACCTCCAACCAGCGATATAAAGCCGTAGAAGACATGACGCCAATCATGATCTATTCACATTATTCTGTTATATTCTTACGTAGATTTTTTACATTAATAGACTTTTTACATTAAAGATAAGGGAGATATTCCTATGCGTCGTCCTGTAGTGATGGGTAACTGGAAACTAAACGGTAGCAAAGCAATGGTAAGTGAGCTACTAACTGGTCTTAACGCTGAGCTTGAAGGCGTAGAAGGTGTTGACGTAGCAGTAGCGCCACCAGCACTTTACATCGACCTAGCAGAGCGTCTAATCGCAGAAGGCGGTAACAAGATCATCCTAGGTGCGCAAAACACTGACCTAAACAACAGCGGTGCGTTCACTGGCGACATGTCTCCTGCAATGCTGAAAGATTTCGGTGCTTCTCACATCATCATCGGCCACTCTGAGCGTCGTGAATACCACAACGAATCAGACGAGTTCATCGCGAAGAAATTCAACTTCCTAAAAGAAAACGGCCTAACGCCTGTTTTCTGTATCGGCGAATCTGAAGCGCAAAACGAAGCGGGCGAAACAGAAGCAGTATGTGCACGTCAAATCAACGCAGTGATCGACACTTACGGTGTTGAAGCACTAAACGGCGCAATCATCGCTTACGAACCAATCTGGGCTATCGGCACTGGTAAAGCAGCAACCGCTGAAGATGCACAACGCATCCACGCTTCTATCCGCGCACTGATCGCAGAGAAAGACGCAGCGGTAGCTGAGCAAGTAATCATCCAATACGGCGGCTCTGTTAAGCCAGAAAACGCTGAAGCTTACTTCTCTCAACCAGACATCGACGGTGCACTTGTTGGTGGCGCAGCACTAGATGCAAAAGGCTTCGCAGCAATCGCTCGTGCAGCGGCGGCAGCTAAAGCTTAATTTATCTCGCAATAGACGATAAATAATCGAAAGGCCGATGTGAAAACATCGGCCTTTTTGGTTTTTAAGAAAGTGAGAGGTTCTAGGTTCTAGGTCCTAGGTGGAGCACGTGAGACGTTTGTGCATTTCAATAAGTTTTGAGAAAGTGACTGGAATACCGAATACGCAGCGCTTCGCTTACGGAATACAGGAAAGCACACATCAAGCTATCTCGTCATTCCTGCGAGCCAAAGCGAGACTAGGAGTCTTTCATCAACAAACCGTTGGTTCAAAATCGCGCCTTCAACCAACGCTCTCTTTGTGGGTAGATTCAAAATCACGTTCATCCCTCACTGTTCAGAATGACGGTTATTTTAGCTCCCCTTAAATATGAGGGTGCGTCATTCTAGCGAGCCTTAGCGAGACTAAGAATCTAACTTCAGCAAGCACCTAGCCTTCACACCTCACCTCAAGCCACAGAATCAACGGACAATAGATTCTGAATCACGTTCATCCCTCACTGTTCAGAATGACGGTTATTTTAGCTCCCCTTAAATATGAGAGTGCGTCATTCTAGCGAGCCCTAGCGAGACTAAGAATCTAACTTCAGCAAGCACCTAGCCTTCACACCTAACCTCAAGCCACATAATCAACGGACAATAGATTCTGAATCACGTTCGTTCCTCACTGTTCAGAATGACGGTTATTTTAGCTCCCCTTAAATATGAGGGTGCGTCATTCCAGCGAGCCTTAGCGAGACTAGGAATCTATTACCCACACGCGGTGTAGCCTCAACTCATCACCTTCGCGGCCTCAAGCTCGGCCCTTTCATTTCCCTACTTCCCATAAAAATCCTTATACCAAGCCACAAATTCCGCAACGCCCTCTTTCACCGTCACTTTCGGCTTATAACCCGTGGCAGCAAACAGATCTTCCGTATCTGCATAAGTTTGGTATACATCACCTGGCTGCATTTCACGGAAGTTCTTCTTCGCTTCAATATCCAACTCATCTTCAATCGCTTTAACGAAGTCCATCAAATTGATCGGTGAACCGTGGCCAATGTTATACACCGCGTACGGAGCAGAGCTACTTGCTGGTGTACCAGTCTCAACCGTCCAAGCCTCATCTTTTTGAGGGATCACATCCGCGATACGCACCACCCCTTCCACGATGTCATCCACATGGGTGAAATCCCGCCACATATCGCCGTTGTTATTGATATCGATGGTGTCACCATCCAGGATCTTCTTGGTAAAAATAAATGGTGCCATGTCTGGGCGGCCCCAAGAACCGTACACAGTAAAAAAGCGTAAGCCTGTGGTCGGAATATCATAAAGATGAGAGTAGCTGTGCGCCATCAACTCATTCGACTTCTTGGTGGCAGCATACAACGACACTGGGTGATCAACACTGTCTGAAGTGGCAAATGGCACTTTAGCATTCAAGCCATACACGGAACTGGAAGACGCATACACCAAGTGTTGCACCTGGTTCTGACGGCATCCCTCAAGAATATTCAGATGACCAACTAAGTTCGAGTCAGCATAAGCGTGCGGATTCTCTAATGAATAACGAACGCCTGCTTGTGCGGCTAAATGAATGACTCGATCAAACTTTTCTGCAGCGAATAATTGCGCCATTGCTTCGCGATCTGCGATATCCACATTTACGAACTTAAACAATGGATTTTCAATGCGGGCTAATCGAGCGTATTTTAGGTTCACATCGTAGTAATCGTTCAGGTTATCAATACCAACAACCTCATGACCTGCTGCATTAAGCTTTTCTGCGGTCGCGCTACCAATAAAGCCTGCCGCACCTGTTACTAAATACTTCATTATAAATAAGCCTTTAAAGATAAAGGCCAGTCACTGATGAACTGGCCTTGGTTATTCTAAATAATATTAATCACTACCAAATAAATCGCGGGTGTAAACTTTGTTAGCAACATCAGCTAGCTCTTCAACCATACGGTTAGATACGATCACATCCGCCGTTTGTTTAAACTCGTTTAAATCTTGAATAACGCGTGAATTAAAGAACTCTTGCTCTTTAAGTACTGGCTCATACACCACTACTTCAATCCCTTTGGCTTTAATGCGTTTCATGATGCCTTGGATAGAAGAGGCGCGGAAGTTGTCTGATCCCGCCTTCATGATCAAACGATAAATACCCACCACTTTAGGTTGACGCTTAATAATAGAATCCGCCACAAAATCCTTACGCGTGCGGTTTGCATCTACAATCGCACCAATAATGTTATTTGGTACTTCTTGGTAGTTAGCAAGAAGCTGCTTGGTATCTTTCGGCAAACAGTAACCGCCGTAACCAAATGATGGGTTGTTATAGTGATTACCAATACGTGGGTCTAAACCAACACCCTCAATGATTTGGCGCGCATCCAAGCCATGCGCTTCGGCGTAAGAGTCCAACTCATTAAAGTACGCCACACGCATCGCTAAGTAAGTATTAGAGAACAGTTTGACCGCTTCTGCCTCCGTCGAGTCCGTAAACAGGACTTGAATGTCCTCTTTTATTGCGCCTTCGACCAACAAACCAGCGAACATTTCTGCACGCTCACTGCGCTCACCGACAATCACGCGTGATGGGTAAAGGTTATCGTACAGCGCTTTGCCTTCACGCAAGAACTCAGGAGAGAACAAGATATTCTCACAGTTCATCTCTTGTTTGATACGCGCGGTATAACCAACTGGCACAGTTGATTTGATCACCATCACCGCATCTGGATTAATCGCCATCACGTCTTTGATTACGGCTTCGACTGACGAGGTATTAAAGTAGTTGGTTGTTGGATCGTAATCGGTTGGTGTCGCAATCACCACATAGTCGGCACCATGGTATGCCAGCGCTTTGTCTGTCGTGGCAACAAAGTTTAGTGTTTTATTGGCAAGAAAGTACTCAATCTCTGCATCCACAATTGGCGATTGCTTGTTATTTAGCAATTCGACTTTTTCTGGGATGATATCAACTGCGACCACTTCATGATTTTGAGCTAACAACATCGCGTTAGAAAGCCCTACATAGCCGGTCCCCGCCACTGCGATTTTCATAGGTTAATCCTTCAATTTATTTTTTCCAGAGAATAGCAGAGTTTGTAGTAAAGATCCTAGGGTATAGGTCCTATACCCTAGGTCCTAGAAAGAGTTTGTTGGGCGTTTGGGTATTTCAATGGCTTTTGAGGAAGTTAATTTGAATACGGACTACGGAGCGCTTCGCTTACGGAAACACACAACGGCGTCATTCCAGCGAGCCACAGCGAGACTAGGAATCTACTACCCACACGCAATTTAATCTCAGATTATCACCTTAACCCTTTCAAAAGCGGTCAGTAGATTCTGAATCACGTTCGTGCCTCACTATTCAGAATGACGATATTATATAGACATGATTTCCGTGACTGAAACACGTCATTCCAGCGAGCAATAGCGAGACTAGGAATCTATTATCAGCGTACTGATTCATTTCGATAAACACCTTAGTAGAATCACTCTCTTTGAGT
>NZ_JBNFXP010000050.1:0-5678 GCF_052877535.1 Vibrio sp. PNB23_22_6
TTGCGTCTGTCTCAACACCGTTGCGTCTGTCTCAACACCGTTGCGTCTGTCTCAACACCGTTGCGTCTGTCTCAACAACGTTGCGTCTGTCTCAACACCGTTGCGTCTGTCTCAACACCGTTGCGTCTGTCTCAACACCGTTGCGTCTGTCTCCACACCGTTGCGTCTGTCTCCACACCGTTGCGTCTGTCTCCACACCGTTGCGTCTGTCTCAACACCGTGCGTCTGTCTCCACACCGTTGCGTCTGTCTCCACACCGTTGCGTCTGTCTCCACACCGTTGTGTCTATCACAACAGTGTTGTGTATGCCTCCTACAAAAGCAGAAAGGTTCTTACACAGCTTATAAATCATGATTTCCTATCAAACTTAAGTATTTAGATTAATTCAGCCTAAAGATTAGCTCTCTAATAGCTATAAATCTCGGAATGCCCGAAAAAGAGCTTTAATACTTAGAGAGGATATATAGTAATCAATCCATTCGAATTTCTGTTCAATACACAAATTTAATATTCCAAATAGATATCTTCTTCTCAAAACCAGTAACTGTCTATCACGATCTCTCTAAATATTAAACTCGCATATAAAAGTGAGGATGATATGAAATTGATCGATATAAAAGAAGTCTCGGAGATAACGACTGCCGGGAAGTCAACAATATATAAATATATTTCTGATGGTGAATTTCCTCTGCCAATAAAAATTGGCAGAAATAATCGTTGGATCAAAGAAGAGGTAACAGATTGGTTGTTGCAGAAAAAGGAAGAGAGGGATTGTCATGAATAGAAAGTTAATCGCAAATAAATTTATGGAAAGATATAAAGATACTAGTTTGACAGAGAATGTAATTGTGTCTTTAGTAACTGGTTTTAACTCTAAGATCCATACTGTTTCTGACACAATTAAACATCTTATGCATTATTATGATATGTTGAGTTCGAATATGGATATAATAGAACTTTACAAACTAACCAATCTGCAATACGAGAATCTTTTAGTTAAAGACTTTATAATAAATGATAGTGATTTTTCTAATGAATATGTAGAACAACAAATTGATGAGCAAGAGAAAGAGCAAGTCGATGAGCAAGAGCAAGTCGATTTTTTATGCAAACGACTTGGTTGTGATTGTTTCTCTCAAAGCAAAATAGAACTTCTCCATATTTATAATGAAAGATTGAATGGTAACAACAATGACTATCAAGATGAGCTTTGTGCTACAGACAATGATTTATTAATAAAAAATAAGATATCTAATCTGCAAGACTCGGAAAGAAAATTTATTGTTCAATTTTTGAATGAAAATTTAAAATCACCTAAGAGTAAAACTAATCAGCGTGTTGCTTTAGCAATGTCAATAATTGTAATAACAGCGAAAAATTATAGTGAACTAAAAAACTTAAAGATATCCGCTAATGATGATGGTAGTGAAGGTATATTCCTTGATTCTGGTGTATGGAGACGTCGGGATTATGTTCCAAGGAATTCGTACCGAAGAGTTAAACATAGTCCTATACAAGCTCCAATTACCAGAAACATCGATTTGCCACTGCCTTATGTCTTGATTAATGCTCTTAAATTGTATCTAGGTGATCAAGTAAGCATTAAAGCCAGTAATCTATCAAGTGTTAGAAAAATCTGGAAAGTTTTAAAAAATAATGACCCAAATGATGTGATACTTCCTGGCCGAAAGGGAGCTATATCGCTGAGAAGGCTGTTATTCTTAGATTTGATGGAATCATCAGATCAAGAAGTAGCTGCTTTAATTTTATCTCAACCGACTTTCGCAAAGCGACATCACCTATATTATCTATCACATAAAGTAGAAAAAACAGTATATCTATGGTCTCGTAGTATCAAAGCTATATTTGAAGATTCTTGCCTTAAGGCTTCACAAATAGAACCCAATAACCTTTACCATGGAAGTGAATGTGTCATTGATATTGTAAATATCAGAAAAATAATAAATTTAATCTTTGATTCAATTGAAGAAAGAAAGAAGATTATTAAATCTCTTTCAAAAATTAAATTGATAAAGTTTTGGAATGACATTGAGTCTTTGAAATCCTTTATCTACTTGATGAATATTGCAGGTAGGGAAGTTAAGGAAATAGCGAGTCGAGATGAAATCATTACATATTCCAATAGTGAACCCTATATCTCGGTTCTAGATAAGATAACACCCAAAAATTATAAAGATCGCATATTGCCTATTTCTGAATTGAACGTGGGATTCTCTATTTTTTCTAAGAAAATTCAATCTAGAATAGAAGATCGTTTAGGAATTAGCGCTGATTCTAGGTCACAAAAAAATGTTGGTAAATTCAGATACCTTAAAGATGATCTGAACTATGTAATGTTAAGCAGTAAATTATGCTTAAAACAACTATTCCCTAATGAAGAAATACCATACAACTTGCCTAGGCAATTAGTTGCGACATATATTAGAGAGGTTGATGCTGGAATTTATGGTAAGTATGGTCGTCTATATTTAGGTCATGAATGTGACAAATATAATAATCGATGTCATAAAATGCTATCAGTAATTACTGATATCCCAAAAATGGTAAACAAAGTAATTGATTATGTGTTTGACGGATTGATTAGATTAAAAGTAAAACCAAAACTTTCTACTTCTGTAGATACATCAAATGCTGAAAGGTTATCAAGTATTCTTCGTTCAGAAATATATGACACTAAGTTTAGAAGTAGTGTTGTTGAACATATAAATAAAAGAGGTGATGTAGACTTTCTAAACAATTCTCATTGTATTGAATTGAAAGATGACCATCTATATATAATTAATGATGAAATAAAAGTATTAATCGATGATGTCTATCGTACTGATACTAAATTAGAGAGGGATCTATGTGTAACTAAAGATGTTAACCCTTTGAGTTTCAATTATTCACACCAAATACTTTCTTCGTTGTCTAACAATCTTTCATACTCTCAATACAAAGAGCTTCAAGATAAATCAGAGAACGGGTTGAACTTTGATGATGTCCAATCCGGATTGATTGAAAGGTCTGAAAAATATGATGAGTTATCTTCCATATATGAATTGATATCAAAGTTTAATGATAACAAAGTTGCTAGTCACAAAAAGCAATATCAACTTTTAAGAATGCATATTGCTAGCAATCTATCTAGATTTGGTGTTGAAAATATATCAGGTAATGTATTGAGTTTGATAGAGCAGTCTGAGCTATATTTTTCCGAATTTGAAGTATATATTTTTCATTATACTTATCACTTGATTTCGACTGGAAATAATGGGGAGGGAATATTAGGTAAAACTATTAGTGATTACCTAAGCATAGTAACGAATTATGTTTCTCATTTCATAGAAAAAGAACTTATTGATATAGATGAAATAGTAGAAAATCCTCATGGGTTGAATGAATACTTCTTAGGTTTTCTACAAAATCAGCTTGAGATTGATGGAAAGTCCGAAAATTATAAAAACAAAGTATTTAGCGTATGTAAAAGATTCATTAAATTAGTTTCTGGAGGTGAGCTAAAGTTCAATGGGAAAATATATAAAGTTAAATCGACTAGTTCTTTCACAATCCCATTTGAGTTTTATAAATTGATCAGTCTTATTGATGGTTATCATTGCATACCAAATGAATTAAAAATTGAATATAAATCAATAGCTATAATAATGTATAGATTTGGTCTCAGACCTAGTGAAATTCTTAATTTATTTATTTCAGACATCAAAGATGGTGGAAAATTAATTTATGTACATTCTAGGCCATACGAGTTAGTTAAGTCTGGATCGGGTAACCGGATCTGTAATCAAGATGGATTACTATCAGACGTAGATGAAAAGATCTTGTATTTAGCGATAAAGAATGCACGATTGAATAATCGAAACAATCTAATAAGCAGTGATATTGATCTTGATGTTCTAAGATTTCTTTTAAAAATAGCGACGTCAGATGAAAAAAGAAAACTGTATAGCTTAAGGCATAGTTATGCGAACTTCAGTTTATTAGCAATATTAAATGTAAATACGCCATTAGTAAGAGACTATTACAACACTGATGATTTCATGGCTATAAGAAACTCACTATATAGAAATCTAACGTACTCAAATTATCCTGAATTTGCTCTGTTTTCCTTATCTAAAAGTATGGGACATAGTTCTGTTGATACCACTTTTAGGCACTATATACATGTTCAGAATTATGTTTATCGATACCATAACTGTATCCCTAAGAAATTGACATTAAAGGATATTTCAGAGTTGTCTGATATTGGATATGCAGCATATCGTAAGCGCTTAAGTCGTAGAGTCAAAGATGGGGTATTTACTGCTTTAGTAAATGAAATTAAATATGAAAAAAATAATTATTATTGTACTGAAAGTCATATTGACTATATGAGTAACAATGAAATTGTTATAGATTCAATTTTAATAGTAAATTCAAAGTTCATTAAGTTTGAAAAAGTTAATGATTATTTGGATGAAATTGAATTTATCAAAGATTTTGGATTGTTAGATAAATGTAGGACAATAAATTTTAGTAACTTATTAGAAGTTGTTATAAATAAAAAGTTACATAAAGTCCTTTATTCAATAGTTGATGATTTTTCTGATATGGACACGTTATCTAAAATGATTAATGTTTGGAAAAAGTGTACAACGAGCGATGGGCTAGTTATTAAAATATTAGAATTATATTTTATTGAAAATTTTGAATTAATGGATTGGATGTGTATGGAATTAAAAGAAGGGAAATTATATCAAAAAAGTAATGGTAAATTGGTTAATAAGAAAATTGCAGTTTTAATGATTGTGTTAGAACAATATTTAAGGAGTAAATATGAAAATCAATAAAATAACCCTATATCTAGAGGAAATAGCGGAAACACAAGGGTTTAAGGATGATGCTATCCCAATTGGTAAAGTTCCGTTTATTTTTTCAATCACTAAGAGAAAAATTATTATGGTTGAAGAGCCTAAATATAAAAACGGCAAGATCTATATTAAGACTACTTTGTCAAAAGAGGAGGCTTTGAAAAAGTTAACAGACCATCACGATGCAGTTGTACTCACAGCTGAATCTTTATTAGCAGACGAAGTTGATCCAGATAGTCCCAATTTTCATAAAAAAGTTGAGACAGTCCGCAGTCAGACTAAACTAGATAGCGTAATTGGTGCAGCAGTTTTTAATGCTGATAATGAATTAAGTCCTAATAAGAAAGAAGTTCTTTATGTGGATGATGTTAAATTTACACACCCAGCACACTCTTCTGAAATTTTTTCTATGATGAATGTTACGTCAAAAAAACATGGCTTAAATTCAACTAAAGTAGATGTTTCAGAACTTGACGACGACGATAGACGTAAGCTTTATTCTTTGATTAGTCCCGTTATTAAAATGAAGAATAAGAACGATAAACTAATTCGTCTTGTACTCCTCATTACAAAAAATAAGCTTGGCAAGATCTGTCGATTGAAACTATTACCGGAATTTATTGATGAGTTCGCACAAAAGCAATCTTCAAATCGTAATTTTTAAACCCAAGGTAATTTACTTTGATTAAAAAGGCTGTAATTTCAAATTACAGCCTTTTTTACGTTTTGAGGCTGTGTAACCCTCCCCGAAAAACTGGTCGCTCGCAATTAGAGGTTTTCCGTTTACACTGAAACAAACGGAGAACGCAT
>NZ_JBNFXP010000051.1:0-5290 GCF_052877535.1 Vibrio sp. PNB23_22_6
CCGGAAAAAGACCGGACTTTTCTACTGATATGCCAAGCTGAAATAACCAGAAAAATAAGCAGATATTAATGAGGTATAGATTACTGATGAGTTAGTCATTAGTGATTAATTTCATTAACTAATGTTCTGGGAGATTTTGATGAATCAAGCTAAAACAAAGGATTCGAGTGCAGACACGGTAGACCCATTCTCAAATATTGTGCTATCAGGGGAGGCTGAAAAACTCGGTGTGAAAGCTCAGGGAAAAATTCACTATGAGGTTGCTCTACATGGAGAGAATAACCAACATTACTTTCGTATCGCAGGTCAAACTGAAAAAGGTCTGCATTCTAAGCAATGGATTTTGTTGTCTTCTTTATTTGAATTGATCGAATCGCAGGGTGATCAGCCGTGGAAAAGTCAAATTTATAAGGCGCTATTTTCAGCAGGCTCTGCTAACAACCATGCTTTCTGTGCTGCGATTATCAGAAAATTAGGACTCGCAACGAGATCACCGTCTTCGCTCTATTTACATGTAATTCCTGTTAGTTATCAAGCAAATAAAGAGGCATTGATGGCGTTGGGTAACGCTAAGTCAATCTCACGTAAAAAGCAGAATATGGAGAACATGGAATGACCGTCGTAGGTAAAAAAAGAGCAGCGTCAGTGGGGTATCCAGATAAACACACGCCAACCCGATTTGAGTTTGATCTGAGTGAAAGTGGAGCTCGTAAAGGTATTGCTATAGGTATTCTGGTATCTTCAAAAATTCCGCATCCATTGGCTGTTCCCGCTGGGGCAGTCATAGGGGCCGTGTTGGGTGCCATTTTTGGGAAAGCTGATTAGCCGATTGAAGTAGGGATGAATATCTCTACTTTTTTTGCTGGTATGAACAAAGTGGAAAGGCTGAGTGTTGATAAACGAGATGATGGAAGTTGATTTTTATCTCCCTACATCAATGAATGTGAAATTTTTAACTTACTAAAACGAACTCGTTAAGAAATTCATCGGTCCCATCACTACTTTGATCATTCACGGTTTCATACAAGCGACTACGCGATAGGTCGTCAGCGTAAGGGGCACCAGCTCCGTATTTTTTCTCACTGGAGTAGCTAAGTGATGCGATACCTGCGGAAAGCAAGCTAGCCAGTTCCATATCTGCCAGTTCTAAAATATTTTCATCACACAGAGATTGGAACACTTCGCAAATACATGGGGGTAAACTAAATTGCTCCTCTGTGACGAAATCTATCGTTGATGTTGCTTCATAACTCAAGCGCTGTTCGTCTGAGATAGTCTTGATTTTATCAGCAAGTGCAGGATGGATATCTTTCAGTAGAGCTAGGTTAATTGAGGCTTTTACTGTTACTTCTGCGTTATCTGGCTCTGAAAGATTAAACCAGCCAGTGGCATCAACTTCTACAGTAAAGGCATTCATTAGCTTATGGGCAATTTCAATCGCATTCGGTGAAGCAGCTCCTCCCCAGCTTACAGGAATCAAAATATCGGGGAAGTCTGTGTTTCCAAGGTTAATCGTATCTGCTTCTGCATCATGCTTGTAGAATGCTTCATTAATCTCAATACATTTTGTCAAAGCAGTTTGATAGTTGTTATTTTTCATTGTGTTATTCCTTTAAGTGATATTGTTTGAATAAATGGTTTAACCAAGGAGTTCGCAAACAAGGCGGTTTGCTTCCTCTTGGTCGATGGGTGTATCAGCTTCGTCATTTGGAATGTCATTATTAATGTCATCGTCAAATGAATCATCTTCAACATCGTCCCAAATATTTGGGCTTGGGATGTGTAGTGGTTCGCTAATGCTTTCACTATGAGCCTCGACGGTGTCGACGGTTTCTAGTGGTTGAACAATGAGCTTACGACCATTAGTGCCACGAGTTCCGCCCGACACGACCTCTACACCTTGCTTGGTTAGTTGCTCTGTAAGGCGGTTTAGCTTGTTCGACATGGCAGAGGCATTAAGAGGCCATTGTTTAGGTAAGCGGCCCAGTGTCTCTGCATAGCTCGTAAGTTGTTTATGTACCTCCGTGGGATTTCCTTCAAATTGGCCGTACTCGCCGACGATGGCGACGATAGTTGCAAGCACGGCATCATGCTCAAGCGCTTGATGTTTGAGTGCATCTTGCTGTACCTGATGGACGTGCCTTTGTAGTAATTGATTTTCTATACCCACAGCCGATTCAAAAGCGGCAAGCCAGTGACAGAAGTCACCTGCACGATGTTCCAAAATCGGTTCGATTAATCCTTTAAGGTTCATTGCGCTAGCTGATGTTTCTAGCAACCAACTTTGTGCTTCCGTCAACATAGAGTCTAGGATGCGGAAAATTTCGGTATCGCTCGAATAGCTGATAGCGGGTTTATCGGCTTTTAGGAAGAGGGAACGGGTAGTTAAGTCATACTGTTTCGCAAACTCTATCGACGTCAGTATGAGGGGTTGATGCAATTGAGTATTTACGATTTCGTTGTTGGTATACAACCTGCGGTCAGATACAGTATTGCCGGTTGCGACACCACACAGTGCATTTGATAATTCGGTATTGATTGCTCCGCAATTATCAAAGCACAACACGTAGTCCTGCGCTGCATTAGCAACTAGATCTTTCGCTGATTTTGGTTGAGATTTAACGCTGGTTTCTCCCAAGCCGAGAAGCTTTGTGATCAGACGCGCTACAGTCGTTTTTCCTGTCCCAGCCTCGCCATACAAGTAAAGGATAGGGAATGTTAGTCCGTTACTACGCGGGTGGGTTAGGATAAATGAAGCGTAAGCCATTGTGAGCATGAACTTTTCATACGATAGATTGCTGAATAGCTCATGCAGTTTTGTTGGTGTGTCTTTGGTACTGGCCTCCTTGTTGTAAGTTAAAGCGCCATTATTCGGAGCCCATTTGAACGTGACCTCAGTCACCTCATTGACGTAATCAACACTGCCATTGGTGATAGATAGTGCAGTTCCATCAGGACAATGAGTATTTAGTATCACGCCTTGCTCTGGAAAATCGTCATTAATGTAACTATTGAACACTGAAATATGGGCTTCATCCCCCTGTATTGTGGCGTTCAGTTTGAGAGCATCAATGGCACTATTTAGATCGCGTTGAGTAAGAGATATTGCACCCGCAGAACGGGCTGCTTGCAAAAAGATCCCTTGTGCCTCTTTACTATCTAGTGGAATGGCGTAGTTCACCGCATCGCCACCAATGAGTAATGCCCCTTGTCCGTCATGTAGTGCTATAGCGCAATGGTTACTTGCTTGCTCTAGTGCTTGTTCTGCTGCCTCCCCTGAAATTTTGTTGCTGCTAGATTTGATGGTTTGCGTTAAGTGAACACTAATGATTTTTGCTAGGCGGCTAAATGGTTTCGTATTCGTTACGCTATTTTTCTTTTTGAATTTCATGATTGTTCTCTAATTCTAATGTGGTGTAGATACCTCATCTTCACGTTCACTAAGTAACTGGAAACCTGGGCCTAAGACAGATTCTGATACGTCAGCCATAGCTTGTTTTGCCATGATTTCAGTGTTCATATCGTCAATGTCGGCTTCGATACCTATTGCATCATGAATCGCGAAAAGGAGGGGGATGTGAAGTTGATTTAGCTTGATACAAAGCAACCTGAGCATTCGTGCGCAGATGGCTTGTACAAAGAAGTTACGAATTGAAGTGTGCTTGGTGTTAGCCGTTATGGTTCGCTTAAAGCCTATGACTTCGGCATACCCAAGGGAGCGAGCTTCATTTACTTTGTGGTCGAGGTATTGGTTGACCTTAAAGAAAATATGTTTGAGTTCGTTATCCCAAACCGTCGCCACCGTCGGCGTTACCCGAAACTTTTTTGCTATTCCATGTGGTGTGCAGCCATAGAGATGACTGATACACAGCACTTTAAACTGCTTTCGGTCTAGGTCCGAAAATAGCTTGGAACGGCGTTGAAGTTCGGTATAAAGATCGCCCTTGAGATAAGCATTCCAAAGTTCTTTGTCGCCAGCGAGTGCAGCGAGTGACGCAGGTTCTTGAGAGCACCAATCTAAGGTAATGATCTTTTTGCCTTTGGGTGGCTTTAACAAATAGTGGCGAGCATCTTTAGGCAGATAGATAAACGAACCGCCTTTTGGGGCTTCTCGTCCACTGGATGCAGCGAATGGATTCGGGTAGTCAAAGTGCATTCCCCGATGATTTACATTAAAGCGAAGTAAACTCCGATATCTGTAAAAAGAGAGGGCGCGATATAACTTCTGAGCGAGCGCTACTGGCGCGTGTTGAAGTTGTTCCCTTTCGACACTTAACGAACCATTTTTAGACTTGGGCCATTTCGACCACTCAGAGGGCAACAGATGAGGGGTAGGGTCCTCAATTGTTATCTCCTGATTTTGGTCTATACATATCAGCCCTAGTTCTAGCAGTTCATCGTGGTCTGCTTTGAAACGTTCAATACGGCTTTGGCACTTGAGCAAACGACCTATGTGTATTGGTATTCCACGTTGGTAGCGTTCTACACAGCTAAAAATATAAGCCTTGGCATCTTTATCAAATACATCTGATTTGTGCTTGGTGTATTCGCTCAACTGCTTCGTTAAAGTTGTTGATGGAATATCTTTGCAGTCATCGTATGAAGCAACGAGTCGGCATAACTCGTTTGCTAATGATGTATTTTCCGGTGGATGGCAGACAGATAGATGTTTTGCGAGTGCGAACTTATACGCTGCTTGCTTTGCGCTGTTCAACTTCATAGAATTAGAGAACTCAGCATCATTACGATGCTGAGGTTCTTTAGCATGATAAGATTGCATTGAATCCTCTATTACTTCATTGGTTCTCGACGCCAATCATTAACCAATGAAGCATTATTCAGCCTCTCCAAATTGTTAAAGAGCAGGTTACTTTTTGAGGGGCGGCAACCCCTTGAAAGGTAACTTATATCGACGTTCAACCTGCCGATGTCGAGCATCATGCCACATATTTTTCTAAGTGCAATACGCAGAAAGTGCCCTCAAATTTAACATTTAACGACACTCGTACACATATTTCTAGCGGGTTAAATACCGAGATATTCCTTAATTTTCCAACAAGAATAATTCGGTTTTAGTCGTAAAAATGGTCTTGGTATAAGAAGAAGCCACGAAATACTTTTTCTGTTCAAAAAGTAGCCATCCGCTATAAATGAAAATTTGATGATTTTGATTTGTTAAGTAATGTAAGTAAATGTTTTCAGGTTGAGTTTACGTTCTAAAAAATAAATGAATTTTTTTTAGGAAATGATTCGTTTGCTGATTTTTTGAACTGTGCGGTGTGTGGAAAAT
>NZ_JBNFXP010000052.1:0-3629 GCF_052877535.1 Vibrio sp. PNB23_22_6
GACAATCGTAACCAAGCAGACTCACGAGATCAGTCAGACAGTCGTGATATGAGTGACAGCAGAAGTTATGCAAATGATAACAGTAACAACAGTGATAACTCGAATGCGAGTACAAACTCAAGTTACAACAATAACAGTGACAATCGTAACCAAGCAGACTCACGAGATCAGTCAGACAGTCGTGATATGAGTGACAGCAGAAGTTATGCAAATGACAACAGCAACTCAAGTACCAACGACAGCTACAACGACAACAGTGACAGTCGCAACCAAAGTGATTCGAGTACAACGACGACTCGTAGCAACAATGACAACAGTAACTCTAGCACCAATGACAGTTACAACGACAACAGCGATAGTCGCAGTTACGCAGACAATAACTCAGACAATCGCGATCAAAGTGATTCAAGTACGAGAAATAGCTATAACGACAACAGCGACAGCAGTATTAATACAGCTGATAGCTACAACACCTTACAGATGGATTCGGATACGGTTGTAGCGACATCTGAAGTCATGGGTTCCGTTAGCGCTACATCAGTAAATTACTCAACAATGGAAAAAGACTCTACTGTTCGAGTTGATAACGTAAATAACCTTGGTGGTATGGATGGTGCCTCGGGTATTACCACTGTGGCACAAAGCGCTGGCGGTAACGCACTGATTCAACAATCTGTAGCGACCAACGCGAGTGTCTTTACCGGCGACTAATGAGCATTATTAGGAGAAAGCGATGCGTTTGGCACTGTGTACCTTGGGTATGATAATTGCCGTTTCCGTCAACGCTGATGAGATAACGTTGTCTGACGAAAGTGCTAGCCTCGAAACCATGAGTGAAGCGAGAGGTGGTCAACATATCGATATCGATCTTGACCTTGTCTATGCAGAATCAGATGTTTATGGGGTATCGTCAGATAACGTAGCCAATAACACCGTTAGCGGAAATAACATTTTATCACCAGGTGCGTTCGCAGACAGTTCAGGGATATCGAGCGTGATTCAGAATACTGGTAATAACGTTCTTATTCAGAACTCAACCGTCGTTAACCTGACACTCAAGTAAATAATATGAGAATTGTTCGAAACATAACTTGGCTGATGCTGGCAATGTCAGCATCAGCCAACTCTTTAGAATTTCTTCCACATCGAGCTCACTACTCAGTGCCAGTAAAAAGCTATAAGGAGATAGTCTTTGGCGATGTCTTTCGTCAACAATATGATTTTAGCTGTGGTTCAGCCGCGTTGGCATCATTACTCACTTATCATTATGAAACGCCATCATCAGAACAAGACATTTTTGAGAACATGTATCGCAATGGTGATAAAGAAAAAATTAAAGAGAAAGGCTTCTCTCTCCTTGATATGAAAATGCACCTCGCTTCCATTGGCCTTAACTCTGACGGCTTCAAAATCGGACTAGAGAAAATTCGCAAAGTCGGCGTACCAGGTATTACCTTGGTCAATTTTGATGGCTATATGCACTTTGTTGTTATTCGGGGGATGAACAAAGACTCGGTGATCTTAGGTGATCCCTCACGAGGCACGATGATCATGAAATACGAAGAGTTTCAAAAGTATTATCAGGGCATTATCTTATTGGTCCGTAACGAAGCTGAAATGGGGCGTACAAGCTTTATTACCGATGATCAGTTTGCCATTTATCAAGCGTCACCACTAGAAAGCGGTGTACCTAGAGATTCACTAGGGGTATTTAGCATTACCCTCCCTGTCGATGGTGAGAATTAAACTAAGGTAACTATCATGTTTTTTAGCCGGCTTTTTCTCGTTGTTTGCATTTTTACCTTGTCGCTATTTGCTCGAGCAGACGTTATTAGCATTGAAGGAGTAAAGCCACTTACTCACGAATCTTTGTCACAATACCGGGGTGGCTTTCAAGTCACTGACGACTACATCATCAACATCGGCCTCAGTATCACTACGACAATTAACGGTGAGAACCTTCTCAACACTACGATCGCCAATTTAGTAATAGAGAATGGCAATTTGACCAACATCAATGCAATTAATGATGCCAATAATCCGGAGCATGCTCAATTTGACCAAGGGATTGTCAATATCGTTCAATTTGGTGAAGGCAATATTGTCGATGACAACACTCTAAACTCTCCTAATATGGCACCAACTCAAAGACCGAACGTCGTGAGTTCTGAGCTTATCAATTCCAGTATTATCAACATCATTCAGAATACCACAGACAACAGCGTAATAGGTCTCAACACTCTCGTCGATATTGACGCGCAAGTTAGCGGCGTCATGCAGCAAATCCGAGCCAATCAGCAATTAGAAGACGCATTATTAAATCACCTTCAATAGCTGCAGCTACACATTTCATGTGGCTGGTGAGATAGACACTATCAGAGATTAAATGGCACACGAATGGTTAATTGGAAATCTGGTGTATCTTCGGTTAAGCCTGCTTGAGCACTAACATTAATTGAAGTCCGCCTGCTAAACGCATAATTGATACCAAAAGTCAGAGAGTCCAACTGGAGCAATTTCGCATCGTCAGCAGAACGCCCATCGACCTTACTTTTCAAAATCGTCTTGTGACTCAAACCAAGTGAAAATGACAAGTTTGGATTAACAGCAAAACCCATTCCCCCCGACAAAGCAATGGTATCACCTAAGTCAACATCAGCATTATTATCCCCCACCGTTACGGATTTCTCTAAGTTGTAGATGTAACTTAAGTTAGCGAATAACACGGCAGGATCAGTCGGATAAATCATCGTGACACTTGGCTCAAAACTCCAGAACCCCGATCCTGTAGGCACATCACTGAATGAATTACTTCCTTCATCAATAGAGACCTCGTAGGGAGAGCGACCTGTATCAGACTTTACTCTCAAACCACCAATCCAATATGGTGCGCTCTCAAAGTTAAACTGGTGACGTACTGCAAACTCCACATCTCCTAAACCACCACCATCGATGGTTGTATTGATGACTGATGGAGACCCATCTTGGATCGGACGCACCGACACTTGATCATTTCTGTAAACATAAGGCAGGCGAATTTCCAATTCGGTAGCATTCGTCAAGCCGTAGCGTGTCGTTAAACCTAAAGTCATCGTTGTTCTGTCCGCATCACTGACTTCGATTCGACCAACAATCAATGTGGGTAGCACGGTATAACCAACGACAGATACCTTATTTGAAGAGTTTTGGCTGTAGTTAAGTGAGGAGTCGAATGACCAACTTCCTTTGGGTGTGAGCACGCCTGGGCGGTCTATGACGTCGCCTACCGTTTGAGCGCGCTGTGGGATGTCATCACCTTCAGCCGCCCACACACTATGCGCGAAAAATAATGTCCCAAGGGTTACGCCCATCAAAGTTTTCCCTAACATCAAAGCATCCTTTCTTAATGGTAGTTATATACGATTAGGCTAGATTTCTTTATTTCGCAATATGTTGGCTTTAATAACTTGAGCAGTCTTAAAACATAAACTTATAAGAGAGAAGATGAATGGTGTGAAAAACTCGAAATCTCGAGATACAAAAAAGCCCCGCATAAGCGAGGCTTTTGTTGGAAGTGGCGCGTCCTGGAGGATTCGAACCTCCGACCGCCTGGTTCGTAGCCAGGTACTCTATCCAGCTGAGCTAAGGAC
>NZ_JBNFXP010000053.1:0-3492 GCF_052877535.1 Vibrio sp. PNB23_22_6
CGATTGAGTTGGTGGTTGTGGATTTAGTAGAGCTCAAACACAGAGGAAGCACCTCAGCATGTATGTCTCGGTAGTGCTGAGCATGAAATAATAAAAAAAACCAAAAAAATCCTTGTCTTTATCTTAGTGTGGTAATATAATGACAGTGAGAAAATTTATCCCAAAAAAAACTTGCAATTCAGACTCATCTGCAGTATCTTTACCTCAACAACATTAGAGGTAAGGATAACTATCTATGAACTACGCTACTCAAATTGAACAGGCTAATATTCAAACACAGGCTGAGATTAACGGATATGTTGCATTGCTACATATGACTGAATTGGATGTGTTGACAAAGATTGGCCAATTGTTTATGTGCGGTAAACAAGAGCTTTGGGAGAGTTCAAAACTCGAAGAAAGGTTTGCTATGCTCAAAGAACTTATTTAAGAGTCAATCTGTTTCGAAGGCCTGCTTTAAATTATTACATCTAATTTAAAACAGGCCTTTTTTGTGTGTACAATGACAACCACTATTAATTAATGGAGTAATAATGATTGAATTATTTTCGACATTATTTGGTGTAGATAATAATACAGCACAATTTGGCTATCTATGTTTCATTGCTGGTGGTATCAGCGGAACAATATACGCATTCAATAAATATTTCAACCGATAATTATTTTTGGCGTTGTTGATCAATTAAGCTAGAACATCAGCGGCGCCATTTTATATAAAAGTCTAGTTCAATTAACAAGGGATTAACTTTACTTGCTTGGTTAGGTAAACCTAAAAATCGCACCATAATAAATGGTGACTGTTAATTATTTAACGGTTTAAAAATAATAATATTAGTGATTTAAACAGTCCACATAGAAGGGGGGCATCTGAGTCAAATCAAGCCACCTATCCTCGTTGCTCAACTACTTTAACCCTTAAGATTTGTTGTGAATTCGTAGAGAGGCTTTGAATAATTTCGGAAAATATTTTTGTATAGTTCCTCATTATCAAGAACAAAAACAGCTCGAATATGTTCTACGTAATATGTGGAGAGAATAGATCGCAGCCAACCGGCTAGAGACGTGTTGTTTAAAGCCTCACAATTTAAAAACCAAACCCACATTGGCTGATCACTATCGCGAATTATATCCATTATCAGAGATTTTTTTCTGTAATCATCACCTAGACTCAAAAGATCAATACTGACTGTTTTTACGCCTAGATTGTGATTGATAGTATTGCACTCATGTTGAAACCTGCAATCATATTTAGGTTCAATTACATGAAATCGTAATATTCCTAATTGCCACGAATTATGTATCGTTCTCACCAGAGAATTTGACGTTAAGTTATTATTCAAATATATCCCCCAATCCCTAAAAAATGATAAGTAGAAGTGTAGCAATATGTAAAAAAGTAGCAAGAAACCACTCGCCACCTTTTTATCGTTACCTTTTTACGCTCACATCCCCAACCAACTCAGCCACATTAGCACTTACCTCTCTCAGCCTTGAACTAGCCAAATGAGCATAACGAGTTGAAGTTTGAGGACTCTGATGCCCTAACAAGTGTTGAACATCATATAGCGTGGCATTGCCTGAATTGATCAAAATTGATGCAAAACTGTGCCTAAGATCGTGGATGCGAAAGCTATCTTTAATGCCAGATGCTTTCCTGATTCGAGCAAATGCTTTCTTCGGATGAGCTATTGGACGCCCCTCTGCATCACCTGCGAAGATGTATGGGTTCTTTAACTTCTGGTATCTGCGTTGATCTTTCATTACCTCCTTAGCTAGATCGTTTAGCAGTACTGTCCTCGAAAGGCCGGACTTTGTGTGGGGGAGAAATAGACTCCAATTGCCGTCGTCGTCGACGGTAAGACATTCCCATTTTGAGCTAGTTATTTCCCCTATACGCATTCCCGTTAGCAGAGCGAATTTTAATGCATTAGCCTGAGTGCGATTAGGTTCCTCGTTACATGCCCTGATGAAGTTGGCGACCTCCTGACGATTAAGGAAAAACTGACGAACATTGTTCTCCTTGAGTTTTCGTATGTATTGTCCCGGATGCTTGTCTACGAATCCCCATTCCATTGCAAGCCTGAACATACGTAGGATTAAGGAACGTAATCTGTTCACCGTTGCAGGTTTGCGTCCCTCAAGTAATCCATCCAACAATTTCTGAATATCTTGCTGTCCGATATCAGTAAGTGGTTTCTTACCCCATTTCGGGTAGAAATGTAGCTTGAGACTACCTGCATCACTTTTAGCCGTGAGCTTGTTCATCATGGCATAGGGAAGATAGTGCAGCTCTGCGAACTCTTGGAATGTGAGTACATTCCGTTTTTCGTCTCGAATAGCTTTAGGGTCATTACCTAGTGCAATTTCTCGCTTATGGTCGTTAGCAATTTGCCTAGCCGTGTTGATGTCTATTGCAGGGTATTCGCCAAGCTGAACTGATTTCTTGACCCGATTATAGGTGTACCTAAAGAGGAAACGCTTCCTCCCCTGACGGTTGACGATTAATTTTAAACCGCTACACAACTCGTCAGTGTATTCCGTTTCCTTACTTTTGCTCGACGGCGACGTCGGTGGTAGTGAGTCGAGTTGGCGCTTATTGAATTTGAATTTTCGGGATTGCATCACTGCCTCCTTAGTCATTCTCGATTGAGAAATACTGGCGTAATTCGGTGAGTAGTGTCTTAGGTATCAGTAGGTAGATACCCTTACCAGAGTCTTCGACAATGCTTAGTGTCAGCACTGCTCCGTAGTCCAGATCGTCTTCGAATTCGGTATAGGTCAGTGCTCGTTTTAGCCTTTCGATATCGTCGACGACGACGGCAGAGATTTCGGAAATTGATGTGAGAAACCAGAGTTCACATTGCAGTTCATCCCATGCCCGTTGGGTTTCTGCTTCATCGTGAAATGGTTCGGTGAGTATGGTTTTGACTTGTTCTTGTAGGGTTGAGGTGATTGGAAGGGTTGTGATTTGTTGAAGGTTGGTGATCTTGTTCATATTTAAATTCCATGTTTATCAGTATCATGGATTTAATATGTTTTTGATTTTCATAATAATACAGGAACTACAATGTCCAGTTGGAATAAAACTAAAGGTATTTTAAAACAGACGAACCCATTAATTTGGCTAGTAGCGGAAAGTGTAGAGCAGTCATCGAAGGCAATGCAAAATGCATCCAATAAAGATTTGCAGGCTTTGAGATTGGAAGCTGAAAAGCAAAAAATTCAAATGCAATTTGCTCGTGACCAAGCCAAAGTTGAACAAGAATTGGCTATTGCTAGAAGAATAGACAGCGCTTTAGAAGTCGAAATAGAAGAGTTTTATGATAATTCCCTTAGTGGAAAAGCTGGTTTATCTGCTGACGCGAAGAGCGAGACTGTTTCTTTAGGTGCATCTGGTGAAGGTCGAAAAGTTACTAAGCGGGTCTACAGATTTAAAAGTTCTGTAAATGAGGAAGTAGTTACACAAGAGCCCGTATAACACCAGCCACCACC
>NZ_JBNFXP010000054.1:0-2787 GCF_052877535.1 Vibrio sp. PNB23_22_6
TTGCCATCATAGCCTGCGTTCGCAAGATGGTTGTGATACTAAATTCTATGTTAAGAGATGGCGTCATGTGGGATGAGTACATAGCGAAAAATTAGCTATTGACGCCATAGTCGTTTGTTATGAGCCGTATTTCAAGAATACGCCTTCTTGTCTTAGTTGAGCACGCAAGTCTAGTAATTGTATATTTGTCGAAATTATTGAAAACAGATTCCCGATTGCTGTTGCGAACATTAAACCTGAACCGTACCCTACCCACAACTGCATATCAGGTTGATGAAGATTATTGAAGGCTAAACAGAAAAATACAATGCTTGATATGAACAGCCGCAACTCCCCGCAGCTAACTTTATAAGTATTGGTTGCATAGTCATAATGAATTTTGATTTGTGAGCATAAACCACCTAGTTTGATGTACATTCTAGTTTCGCCGCTTTCATAAGCGATATCATTCAGGTCCAGTACTTTTTCTATACGTTCAAGCATCCTTTCTAATCCTTTGGATTGCACAATCTCCTTAGACTATTACCAATAGCAACTAAGCTCATATTGTATTGCGAGATTCCCGACAGGCTTCACATTAGGATGAGGCTCATAACGCCTTGTTAAGGGGTGAGCAACGCAATACCGATGTTTCCGTATACCACCTTAATCACTTAAACCAACGCATAGTGAAAATGCCACATGTTGCGAATCCCTCTTGAACTGTTTGTTATGTGAATTTATGCCTCTGATATATAAACACTTACTTCACGATCTTTACCTTGCATGCGGTTTGTCTGATCGCCTACGTATTTTACACCGAGCTTTTCAATGACTGATTTTGAACGCTCATTTCCAACTAAATGCATTACTTTTAGCCTTGTTAATCCATAATGCTTTTTTGAAAATGAAATCAGAACCTTAGATGCTTCTGTAGCATAACCACAGCCCCAGTAAGGAACGCCTAACCAATAGCCCAGAATACCCAAACCATTTTCCAGTTTTGGAAAACTAATAGCACCAATAAGCTCAGAACTCTCTTTTAGGACAATGGCATAGACAATACCTTTACCACTTAAAAACAACTCAGTATGTGTACGAATCCAATTTTCAGCATCACTAACTGTATATGGATACGGAATATTTGCCGTCATTTCTGATATTTGCTTGTCGCCAGCCAACTCTGAAACACGCTCAGCGTCAGACATAGAAAATGGTCGTAATATTAGTCTTTCACTTTCAATTGCTTGCTGCATAATTTCCCTATTCACATAACGCCTTGCTAAGGTGTGAGCAACGCAATACCTTAGCCTCCGCATAATACCTTAAACACATAAACCGACGCATAGTAAAAATGCCACGCGTTGCGAATCACTCTTAAGCAACTTGTTATACCGCTTGGTTGAGGCTAAAATGACCAACATAAAGACCACTTAAGAGACCGATTATATGACCACTAGAATTTTAGCCGATG
The DNA here is from genome assembly GCF_052877535.1 of Vibrio sp. PNB23_22_6. NCBI lineage: Bacteria > Pseudomonadati > Pseudomonadota > Gammaproteobacteria > Vibrionales > Vibrionaceae > Vibrio > Vibrio sp. PNB23_22_6. The sequence goes on from NZ_JBNFXP010000054.1 coordinate 1,454, forward strand.
TTGCTGCAAGCATTACCGAGTTGAAAGCTAACCCTATGAAAGTTGCAACTAGTGCTTACGGCGAACCTGTTGCTGTATTAAACCGAAATGAGCCCGCATTTTATTGTGTACCTGCCGAAGCGTACGAAATGATGATGGACAGACTCGAGGATCTTGAACTACTAGCTATCGCTAAGGAGCGTGAATCTGAAGAGAGCATTTCGGTAAATATTGATGACCTATAAACTCGACTTTAAAAAGAGCGCACTCAAAGAGTGGAAAAAGCTTGGATCTACTCTGCAACAACAATTTAAGAAAAAGCTGATAGAACGCTTAGATAACCCACATGTTCCGGCTTCAAAGCTTTCTGGAGCTGACAACATGTATAAAATTAAGTTGCGTCAATCTGGCTACCGTCTCGTCTACAAAGTTGAAGACGATGTCATCATTGTAACCGTCTTAGCAGTCGGAAAACGCGAACGTAGCGATGTTTACCGTAAAGCCATGAAAAGGTTAGATGATTGATTGCGGTATAACGCCGCGTTAAGTAGTGAGCGACGCCTGCACCTAACTTAAACCATTGCACCTTAAACACAAAACTCAATTTGACCTGAGAATGCCACGCGTTGCGAATCTGCCTTAAACGCTTTGTATGCTTGGGCTATCGATAGCCTCATTTTCAAACTCTGCGTCATTTCACCATTAGGCAAAGTAATTTCCTCACCTTCACCTACGTAGCTAAACCCAAGCTTTTCGTAGAGTTTTCTAGCTGCAATATTGGACTTATAAACTTCAAGCCTGAGCTCTTTGTAACCAAACCTTTTGCTGTCTGAAATGACCTGTTTCAGTAACTTTTTTCCCAAACCTTTGCCTCTAAGGTCTGCATGAACTTGAGCACCAACAAATCCAACATCATCGCACTCTAAGCCGCACATTGAACCCGGAAATGCCTCAATACTAGCTACCACCTTTCCGGCTGATAAAACAACAAAATTGGGGAATTTAAGCTGTTCGACTTTACAGAGCACCTTTAAAACTTTCTCCTTTGGTGGAGGAGGATTTCTAAGGTAAGCCCCTTCATCAAATACACCTTGCCAGAGAGCTACAAAGCTATCTAAATCATCCTGATTGATTCTTCTGATTTCCATATTTTCCTCTAAAGCATAACGCCGCGTTAAGTAGTGAGCAACGCTGTCACTGAACCTAAACCATTGCACTGTAAACACTAAAGCCGATTAAAACCAAAAATGCCACGCGTTGCGAATCTGCCTTAAACGCTTGTATGGGAAATTATCCCTCTAAATCGACCAGTTTCGGGTAATGTGAGACCCAGGCTTTAGCTGCAACTAAAGCTT
>NZ_JBNFXP010000055.1:0-2440 GCF_052877535.1 Vibrio sp. PNB23_22_6
AGCTTTAGTTGCAGCTAAAGCCTGGGTCTCACATTACCCGAAACTGGTCGATTTAGAGGGATAATTTCCCATACAAGGCGTTATAATTCATGAACTCACTCGAAATCTGAACCAGAAGGTTTGATGTTTCTTTAGTTGGGTAGTTTCATATCAGCTTAGGTTAATATTACGAGGCTATTATGAAATCTAGACAATGTCCCAAGTGCCAGAAAAATGTTGCATGTAGCTGGTTTTTTTTCAGTGCTCATTGGACGAAGTATCGCTGTGTTAAATGTGGTTCGCTAATGAAATGGAGTGGAAGGCGAGCTTATGTAGGGGCAGTATGTGGTGGTTTCGCTGGTCCATTTATCATTTCTACACAATCTATCATTCCATCTACGTTTATTAGAATTTCAATCGCCGTTGTTTTTTCAATAGTTGTAGCAGTTTCTGTGACTAAGCAAATCGAGTACATCGATGAAACTGAGTTATAACAAGAGACTATGGCGTCAATAGTTAATTTTTGGCGCTATCTTTATCCCACATTACACCGTCTCTTAACATTGAATTTAGTATCACAACCATCTTTCTCATGCAGACAACGATAGCCACTTTTTAGGTTTCCTACCGCAAGTAATCGTTCATATGTGGCTTTGATTGCTAGAAGAAATGATCTTGTGAAGTTTAAGGTGCTAGAGAGTTTGAATCAGCCTCAAAATGAGGCTGAAAACTGTCAAGGGTATTGGGGGCAGTCCACTTAGAACTTGAATCGAAGATGGCTAATTGTCCAGGCCCAAGTGCGCACAAGGTAGCATTACGTTATATTCTCACATCGCTGGCTATATAATCATCGTTCGTCATACCTAACGCTTGTGTTACATCAAATCCGTCGATGTCAGTTATGCAAACACTCTGCTTATTTAATAAGCCAAATGTTATCGTATCCGTTTTATTATAAAGTCCAATGCACCGAGCATTAGCTGCATCAGCAAGATGAAGCGGCCCTGTATCACAGCAAATAAAGGCATCCACATTGGTTAAAAAACTAGCAAGATGTCGTATATTAGGTGAATAAAACGTATTTACCTTGTTAATTAAAGGCTCTGGTATGTCTGGACTTAAAACTTCCACCCATTCAATGCTTTCAACAACCTCAGATTCAATACGTTCAATTAACTTACGCCAGTAAGATTCAGGGAGTAATTTATCTCCTCTAGCCCCACGAAAATAAGCGATATGTACAGTTTTTTCTGAAGACTTAATTTGATTAAACTCATTCTTACCAGCGATCAGTTCTTCTGAACTCAACTCAATAGTATGATTAACAGGATGCAATGCAAAACCAGCTTTTGGTAACAAGTAGAGGCTCGTTAGGGCAGAATGTTTCTTTTCACCTGAACCCTCAAATGTATGAGTAAAAGCATTGCTTTTCGTTTTACTTGCCCTACCAATTTTGTTGATAGCTGGAACTATAGCGCAAATGGCAGCATCTTCTGACGAACTATACGGGGAAAAAATAATATCAAACGTTGTTTTTTTTAACTTTCGAATCAAACTGAGGCTTTGGATACTATGCTTAAAACTCAATCGGCTATAACAAATCTCATCAACATCTAAGTTGGTGAATATCTGCCCTAAGAATTCATTGTGTAGCATTAATGTAATATGTGCATCAGGAAAGATTTCTCTTACTTGGCGAACAAAAGGCACTAGAAATAATGCATTACCAATTCGAGTGTTATTGCGCAAAATCAAAATACGTTTGACTTCTGATACTGGTAATAGCTCAGACTGACAATAGCGGTTATTTCTAATAAGCTTATGAAAGAACCCCTCCAGCTTTTCCATTTTTGATTTGCGGTATTTATCAAATCTTCGTAAAAAATTTTTTATAGTAACGCCCTTCACAAGCAACTCCATTTACCATTTAAAAATAATCAGATGATACAATGCTGATCTAAACCTTCAAAGACTTTCTCAAAAAAAATGGCGTTCATTAATCCCTTTATGGTCAATCAGTCAGTTAGCTATCAAAATAAACAGCATAAACAGCATAAACAGCATAAACAGCATAAACAGCACGAAAAGCCCATCAAAGGCTCATGGTCGTTATTTGAACACTTGTCTAAGCTTAACCCAAAATACGTCATGTTAGGCTTAATGCTGATCACTGCGATTTTCTCGATGTTCATGTCTTACATGGCAACAATAGCGATGATGCGTTCGATCTTAACGCCTATTATCGCGGTTTTTGGCGTGCCATTTGTGGTCGTGATCATAACATTAATATGGTTATTAATCGGCTCGCTTTACAAAGTAGAACAAACCAAAGTTGATCTCACATTAAGATTAAATTACTGAAAAAAACAAAGAAATCATTGTGTATGAATAGCCACCGACTTGATAGACACCTTTTAGTTAGACAAAATGACTAATAGAGAGGTGCTTATGAGCAGCAAAA
>NZ_JBNFXP010000056.1:0-2332 GCF_052877535.1 Vibrio sp. PNB23_22_6
TCCTTAGCTCAGTTGGTAGAGCGACGGACTGTTAATCCGCAGGTCGCTGGTTCGAGCCCAGCAGGAGGAGCCACTTTAGAAAGCCAAGTCTTCGGACTTGGCTTTTTTTTTATATGTCAAATTGACTCAAACCTCACCGACTTATCTTTTCTCCCTTACGCTTCAATTCATTAATCATGAATCATAATTTAGAAGAAAATTTCATTCTTACTATTCATTTACTCACCAACTGATTGCCCATTCTTTGTAAAAACTTAAGCATTATCAAAGAATCAAAACTCAATTGTAGATGTAAGCTTTATTTACATTATTATAAGTTATTTTTTGCATGTGCAATTTTAACCCATCAGACTCTATTTAGTCTTGCGAGTGATCTATGAAATTAGAAAAACAAGCGTACCTATTATCGGCCATCATATTAATCGCCCTTATTGCTCTCACCTTATCTGGGCTATGGACACTAAGATACGCCAGTGATCTGGATAACAAAGCTCGAATTACTGAGCATTTTCGCAGTGCTTATAGCATGTTAACCACCGTTGAAAAAATGGCAAATGAAGGCAAGTTGTCCACTGAAGATGCCAAGTCATTCGCAATGCAATTGATGCAAAATAACATATACAAAGACAACGAATACGTTTATGTGGCTGACGAAAATATGGATTTTGTCGCCGCGCCATTAGACCCTCAATTGCATGGCACGAGCTTTCATGATTTCAAAGATGGTAGCGGTCAAAGTGTGGCGCAAATCCTCTTAAATGCGACGGCAAAAAATCCAAATGGTATTGCCGAATATCACTGGACATCAAAAGGACCTGATGGGGATATCGTCGATATTGTTTCGATCGCACAAAAAACCCCAACGTGGGGCTGGGTTGTCGGTACGGGGATCAACTCCAATGAGGTGGATCAACGCTTCTGGTTAACGGCTCAATGGCAACTTGCTCTATGTATTCTGATTGCCGCGGGGATCTTTACCATCCTTATCATTGCTATTCGACGCATGCTTGCCCTACTTGGTGGTGAGCCACAAGAAGTACGAAATGCCATTCAAGATGTGGTGCATGGCAATATTAAGACCGACTTTGCCAAAATGCCCGTGAGAGGCAGCATCTACGAAGCGGTTCAAGATATGAACTTTTCACTCGCCGAATTGATTGAAAAAATGGAAACATCAATGCATGCCTTGCGAGAGGAACTGCAAGCGGTTGAAACACGAACAGAAACCATCGTTGATCTCACCGCCTCTCAACAGCAATCAACAGCGATGATCGCCACCGCCATGACGGAAATGGCCTCATCGGCCAGCAATGTTGCCGACTCAGCCAATGAAACCGCGCACAACACAGAGCAAGCCGATCAGCAAAGTCAACAAACACAGCAATTGATCAACAGCACGGTAGACAACATTGAAGGTTTAGCCGCTCAATTAACGACCGCAAGCCAAGTGGTGTCCGCCTTAGATAAAGACGTCAATGCTATTGTTAAAGTCCTGGATGTGATTGGTGATATTGCAGAACAGACCAATTTGTTAGCACTCAATGCAGCCATTGAGGCGGCCAGAGCGGGTGAACAAGGACGTGGATTTGCCGTAGTGGCTGATGAAGTTCGCAATCTGGCGGGCCGCACTCAAGCCAGCACGAAAGAAATCCAAGAAATGATCATTAATTTGCAAACAGGCTCACGCAATGCCATCCAAACGATGGAGCTGTGTGCCGCCACCAGTCAAAGCACGGTTGAGGAATCTCGCACAGCCTCTCAAGCGCTTGAGCAAATCGTGCATGCCCTTGAGTCGATCAGCTTAATGAGTCAACAAATTGCCAGTGCATCGGGTGAACAAACAGATGTGAGTAACGACATTGCTCACCGTATTAACCTAATTGAAGAAAGTAGTACACTGTTAAATGATGTGGTTGCACAGAGCCAAACTAGCACGCTTGGGTTATCTCATTTAGCCGATCAGCTCGGCAGTTGGGTAAATAAATTTACAATCCGTCGTTAAAAGACCACTAATGCCGTTTGTTTTCATTAGAACACCCGTTTTAAAGCACGCTTTTTATAGGCGTGCTTTACTTTTTTTACGCACATTCGTGTAAAAGACTGGATTTACAATAACTGTTAACGCCCATGAAACCGTTACTATCAAGCTGAAATGTTCGAAAACAAGCCATTACGAACACAAAAACAGCAAACGATATTTTTTTTGCATTTTGTTGTTGACCTCAAAGGCGAAAAACCTTTTAATACACCTCGTCGCCCGGATAGCTCAGTCGGTAGAGCAGAGGATTGAAAATCCTCGTGTCGGTGGTTCGATTCCGCCTCCGGGCACCAC
>NZ_JBNFXP010000057.1:0-2033 GCF_052877535.1 Vibrio sp. PNB23_22_6
CTCCTTAGCTCAGTTGGTAGAGCGACGGACTGTTAATCCGCAGGTCGCTGGTTCGAGCCCAGCAGGAGGAGCCAAATAAAAAGAAGCCGCATCATTGATGCGGCTTTTTTGCATTTAGAATCAACTGATTATTTTATTCTAATTCAAAAAGCCAGGCTCAAAACCTCGCTTTCTCGTTTTATCCCAATTCAGATAACCAAGTCGTCAGCTTAAACCACCAAGACAAACATATTTTGTCTCTAAGTATTCACCTATTTCCTGCTTAGCCCCTTCACGACCGACGCCGGATTCTTTGGTGCGCCAAAGGTGCGACTTCTGTTGAAATAAGCCCTTCATTGACACCAACCATTCCATACTCCAAACCTTCGTTAAACGTGACAATACGTTGCATGCTGTCTGTATAGAAATAACAAGCTAAACCATACTCTGTGTCATTAGCCATCATGAGTACTTGTTCATCATATTCAAAAGTAACAATAGGCAATACTGGGCCAAACCGCTCTTGTTGGACAATAGCAATACTTTGTTCTGCATGGTCTAAGACAACTGGCTCTACAAAGCGCCCAGAACGCTTCTTAGGCTAATTAAGCAGTTTAGCCTCCCTCTTGTAGCGCTTGAACGTTCATAGCCTCTAAGCGACGCCTGGCCAGCATTGCGAAACTTAGAAGCAATCAGCCCATTAGCTGCCGCATCTAAGTCGGCATCTTCAAAAACAATAAATGTGCATTCCCACCGAACTCCATTGAGACCGCTTTTACTGTATCGCTTGCCTGCCTCATCAAAATCTTGCCGACACGAGTCAAACCTGTAAATGAAATTTTCTTGATCCTAGAATCTGTACTGAGCACGAAACCAAACTCCGCAGCTTGTTCAGGAACGACCATAGATAAGGTGCTTTAGGGTTACCAGCTTGATGGGCGAACTCAACCACAACTAGAGCCGGTCAATGATGTTAACTCTGAAGGCTTGATAACCATGCCACAACCCGCAACCAATGCAGGAGCCGCTTTTCTGGTGAGCATTGCAATAGGGAAATTCCACGGTTTAATCGCCGCACACACGCCTACAGGCTATTTAATAGTGGAGAGTCGTCTTTCATGAGAGCATGGGATAACCTCACCATAAGCACGTTTAGCTACGTCTGCGAACCATTCAACAAGAGATGCTCCATATGCGGCTTCTCCTCGGCTCTCCACTAGAGATTTCCTTTGCTCAAGGATGATACCCTCAGTGTGCTCTACAAGTAATTGGAACCACTTTTTAAGAAATGCTGAGCGAGATTTAGCACTTAGTTTAGCCCATTCAACTTGAGCATGCTTACACGCTACAAGCTGAGCGTCTATATCTTCTAAGGCGCTTGTCTTTAAACGTATTAGATCCTGCTCTGTCGCAGGATTTATCACCGCAAAGCCACCGTTGTAAGACAGGTTTTCAAACAATACTTTTAGCGCTTCACTCTGTAATTTCTGCAATATTAGACTGCGCTCCTATGGGAATTCTTATTAGGGTAGTCCCACAGGTAAATAAGAGTAAAGCAAACATCGTTTTCTCATCGTGAATGTCAGAGATATAGACTCATCATTTGCTTATAAAAAGCAGATGAATGCACAGAAGTAATACCGTCCGTGAGTAAGTGATTAAAGAATTGCAAAAGAACAATCGATTAGAGCAAGAAGCACAGATGTAAAAAGCCCTAACATTTCTTCCGGTACGCGCAGTTTAGGGTTTTGTCTGAATAAGTGATGGAGCGGCTGGGCTTGCAGGCAAGCGGGACTCGTTGATCGCAGACCAAATTCCTTTATATACGAAAAAGCCCTAGCATTTCTGCTAGGGCTTTATCTGAATAAGTGGCGGAGCGGACGGGACTCGAACCCGCGACCCCCGGCGTGACAGGCCGGTATTCTAACCAACTGAACTACCGCTCCGCATTGGTCAGACAATTAAGTCTAATAAGAACCTGGCGATGTCCTACTCTCACATGGGGAAGCCCCACACTACCATCGGCGCTATTTCGTTTCACTTCTGAGTTCGGC
>NZ_JBNFXP010000058.1:0-1651 GCF_052877535.1 Vibrio sp. PNB23_22_6
CAAACACCAAAAAACACATTCAAGTGTTCTTGGGAATGTCACTTTTAAGTGACTATTCGAAATTGAGTCCGGCAAAATCGAAATGTCTCTCGCTCATTCAAATAATGAGAGACAACTTTGGTGATTTGAACATCAACTCGAAACTCCTTCGGGTTGTATGGTTAAGTGACTAAGCGTACACGGTGGATGCCTTGGCAGTCAGAGGCGATGAAAGACGTAGTAACTTGCGATAAGCCCAGATTAGGTAGTAACAACCATTTGAGTCTGGGATTTCTGAATGGGGAAACCCACTAGCATAAGCTAGTATCACACACTGAATTCATAGGTGTGTGAGGCGAACCGGGGGAACTGAAACATCTAAGTACCCCGAGGAAAAGAAATCAACCGAGATTCCGAAAGTAGCGGCGAGCGAAATTGGACTAGCCCTTAAGCTTTTTATGCGTCAGGTGAAACTTCTGGAAAGTTGTGCGATACAGGGTGATAGCCCCGTAACCGGCAACGCATAATAAGTGAAATCGAGTAGGGCGGGACACGTGATATCCTGTCTGAATATGGGGGGACCATCCTCCAAGGCTAAATACTACTGACTGACCGATAGTGAACCAGTACCGTGAGGGAAAGGCGAAAAGAACCCCTGTGAGGGGAGTGAAATAGAACCTGAAACCGTGTACGTACAAGCAGTAGGAGCAGGCTTTGTCCTGTGACTGCGTACCTTTTGTATAATGGGTCAGCGACTTATATTCAGTGGCAAGGTTAACCATCTAGGGGAGCCGTAGGGAAACCGAGTCTTAACTGGGCGTTCAGTCTCTGGATATAGACCCGAAACCAGGTGATCTAGCCATGGGCAGGTTGAAGATTGAGTAACATCAATTGGAGGACCGAACCGACTAATGTTGAAAAATTAGCGGATGACTTGTGGCTAGGGGTGAAAGGCCAATCAAACCTGGAGATAGCTGGTTCTCCCCGAAAGCTATTTAGGTAGCGCCTCGGACGAATACTACTGGGGGTAGAGCACTGTTAAGGCTAGGGGGTCATCCCGACTTACCAACCCTTTGCAAACTCCGAATACCAGTAAGTACTATCCGGGAGACACACGGCGGGTGCTAACGTCCGTCGTGGAGAGGGAAACAACCCAGACCGCCAGCTAAGGTCCCAAATTATTACTAAGTGGGAAACGATGTGGGAAGGCTCAGACAGCCAGGATGTTGGCTTAGAAGCAGCCATCATTTAAAGAAAGCGTAATAGCTCACTGGTCGAGTCGGCCTGCGCGGAAGATGTAACGGGGCTAAGTAATAAACCGAAGCTGCGGCAATGCAGTTTACTGCATTGGGTAGGGGAGCGTTCTGTAAGCCGTTGAAGGTGTGTTGTAAAGCATGCTGGAGGTATCAGAAGTGCGAATGCTGACATGAGTAACGATAAAGGGGGTGAAAAACCCCCTCGCCGGAAGACCAAGGGTTCCTGTCCAACGTTAATCGGGGCAGGGTAAGTCGACCCCTAAGGCGAGGCCGAAAGGCGTAGTCGATGGGAAACGGGTTAATATTCCCGTACTTCTTACAATTGCGATGGGGGGACGGAGAAGGCTAGGTGGGCCTGGCGACGGTTGTCCAGGTTCAAGTGCGTAGGCTTAAGAGTTAGGTAAATCCGGCTCTTT
>NZ_JBNFXP010000059.1:0-1566 GCF_052877535.1 Vibrio sp. PNB23_22_6
TAATCATCGTATAAGGAGGTGATCCAGCGCCAGGTTCCCCTAGCGCTACCTTGTTACGACTTCACCCCAGTCATGAACCACAAAGTGGTAAGCGTCCTCCCGAAGGTTAAACTACCTACTTCTTTTGCAGCCCACTCCCATGGTGTGACGGGCGGTGTGTACAAGGCCCGGGAACGTATTCACCGTGGCATTCTGATCCACGATTACTAGCGATTCCGACTTCATGGAGTCGAGTTGCAGACTCCAATCCGGACTACGACGCACTTTTTGGGATTCGCTCACTCTCGCAAGTTGGCTGCCCTCTGTATGCGCCATTGTAGCACGTGTGTAGCCCTACTCGTAAGGGCCATGATGACTTGACGTCGTCCCCACCTTCCTCCGGTTTATCACCGGCAGTCTCCCTGGAGTTCCCGACATTACTCGCTGGCAAACAAGGATAAGGGTTGCGCTCGTTGCGGGACTTAACCCAACATTTCACAACACGAGCTGACGACAGCCATGCAGCACCTGTCTCAGAGTTCCCGAAGGCACCAATCCATCTCTGGAAAGTTCTCTGGATGTCAAGAGTAGGTAAGGTTCTTCGCGTTGCATCGAATTAAACCACATGCTCCACCGCTTGTGCGGGCCCCCGTCAATTCATTTGAGTTTTAATCTTGCGACCGTACTCCCCAGGCGGTCTACTTAACGCGTTAGCTCCGAAAGCCACGGCTCAAGGCCACAACCTCCAAGTAGACATCGTTTACGGCGTGGACTACCAGGGTATCTAATCCTGTTTGCTCCCCACGCTTTCGCATCTGAGTGTCAGTATCTGTCCAGGGGGCCGCCTTCGCCACCGGTATTCCTTCAGATCTCTACGCATTTCACCGCTACACCTGAAATTCTACCCCCCTCTACAGTACTCTAGTCTGCCAGTTTCAAATGCAATTCCGAGGTTGAGCCCCGGGCTTTCACATCTGACTTAACAAACCACCTGCATGCGCTTTACGCCCAGTAATTCCGATTAACGCTCGCACCCTCCGTATTACCGCGGCTGCTGGCACGGAGTTAGCCGGTGCTTCTTCTGTAGGTAACGTCAAATCCATACGCTATTAACGCATGAACCTTCCTCCCTACTGAAAGTGCTTTACAACCCGAAGGCCTTCTTCACACACGCGGCATGGCTGCATCAGGCTTGCGCCCATTGTGCAATATTCCCCACTGCTGCCTCCCGTAGGAGTCTGGACCGTGTCTCAGTTCCAGTGTGGCTGATCATCCTCTCAGACCAGCTAGGGATCGTCGCCTTGGTGAGCCCTTACCTCACCAACTAGCTAATCCCACCTAGGCATATCCTGACGCGAGAGGCCCGAAGGTCCCCCTCTTTGGCCCGTAGGCATCATGCGGTATTAGCCATCGTTTCCAATGGTTATCCCCCACATCAGGGCAATTTCCTAGGCATTACTCACCCGTCCGCCGCTCGCCGCCCAACAAATCCCCCGAAGGTTCAATGTTGTCGCTGCCGCTCGACTTGCATGTGTTAGGCCTGCCGCCAGCGTTCAATCTGAGCCATGATCAAACTCTTCAATTTAA
>NZ_JBNFXP010000060.1:0-1436 GCF_052877535.1 Vibrio sp. PNB23_22_6
GTCGAGCTACTACGGTAGTGAAGTCATTGATGCCATGCTTCCAGGAAAAGCCTCTAAGCTTCAGATTGTAAGGAATCGTACCCCAAACCGACACAGGTGGTCGGGTAGAGAATACCAAGGCGCTTGAGAGAACTCGGGTGAAGGAACTAGGCAAAATGGTACCGTAACTTCGGGAGAAGGTACGCTCTCGACGGTGAAGTCCCTCGCGGATGGAGCTATTGAGAGTCGCAGATACCAGGTGGCTGCAACTGTTTATTAAAAACACAGCACTGTGCAAAATCGTAAGATGACGTATACGGTGTGACGCCTGCCCGGTGCCGGAAGGTTAATTGATGGGGTTAGACTTCGGTCGAAGCTCTTGATCGAAGCCCCGGTAAACGGCGGCCGTAACTATAACGGTCCTAAGGTAGCGAAATTCCTTGTCGGGTAAGTTCCGACCTGCACGAATGGCGTAATGATGGCCACGCTGTCTCCACCCGAGACTCAGTGAAATTGAAATCGCTGTGAAGATGCAGTGTACCCGCGGCTAGACGGAAAGACCCCGTGAACCTTTACTACAGCTTGGCACTGAACATTGACCCTACATGTGTAGGATAGGTGGGAGGCTTTGAAGCAAGTACGCCAGTATTTGTGGAGCCGTCCTTGAAATACCACCCTTGTAGTGTTGATGTTCTAACGTCGACCCCTTATCGGGGTTGCGGACAGTGCCTGGTGGGTAGTTTGACTGGGGCGGTCTCCTCCCAAAGAGTAACGGAGGAGCACGAAGGTGGGCTAAACACGGTTGGACATCGTGTGGTTAGTGCAATGGCATAAGCCCGCTTGACTGCGAGAATGACAATTCGAGCAGGTACGAAAGTAGGTCATAGTGATCCGGTGGTTCTGTATGGAAGGGCCATCGCTCAACGGATAAAAGGTACTCCGGGGATAACAGGCTGATACCGCCCAAGAGTTCATATCGACGGCGGTGTTTGGCACCTCGATGTCGGCTCATCACATCCTGGGGCTGAAGTCGGTCCCAAGGGTATGGCTGTTCGCCATTTAAAGTGGTACGCGAGCTGGGTTTAGAACGTCGTGAGACAGTTCGGTCCCTATCTGCCGTGGGCGTTGGAGAATTGAAAGGGGCTGCTCCTAGTACGAGAGGACCGGAGTGGACGAACCTCTGGTGTTCGGGTTGTGTCGCCAGACGCATTGCCCGGTAGCTAAGTTCGGAATCGATAACCGCTGAAAGCATCTAAGCGGGAAGCGAGCCTTGAGATGAGTTCTCCCTGATACTTTAAGTATCCTAAAGGGTTGTCGGAGACTACGACGTTGATAGGTCAGGTGTGTAAGCGTTGTGAGGCGTTGAGCTAACTGATACTAATTGCCCGTGAGGCTTAACCATACAACACCCAAGGGGTTTTGATGGACTCAATACAAGAACGATTGAATGTGTAAGA
>NZ_JBNFXP010000061.1:0-1303 GCF_052877535.1 Vibrio sp. PNB23_22_6
ATGATGGCCAAAAATGTCGGCCACCAAGCGATTTACTTGTCGGGCGGGGGCATTGCTAATGCCTCTTACGGCCTGCCAGATTTAGGCATTACCACCCTCAATGATGTATTGGTCGACGTCGACCGCATCACCAATGCGTGTGATTTGCCGCTGTTGGTGGATATTGATACCGGATTTGGTGGCGCGTTTAACATTGCCCGCACCATCAAAGCGATGGAAAAAGCCGGCGCGGCGGCGGTGCAGATGGAAGACCAAGTGGCGCAAAAGCGTTGTGGTCACCGCCCGAACAAAGCGATTGTCAGCCAGCAAGAGATGGTGGACCGTGTCAAGGCGGCGGTGGATGCGCGCACGGATGAGAGCTTTGTCATCATGGCACGCACCGATGCGCTAGCGGTGGAAGGTATGGACAGCGCGATTGAGCGTGCGATTGCTTATGTGGAAGCGGGCGCGGACATGATTTTCCCAGAAGCGATGAACCAGCTAGAGCAGTACCAACAGTTCTCGGCGGCGCTCAAGCAAGCGACGGGCAAACACGTGCCTATCTTGGCCAACATCACTGAGTTTGGTCAAACGCCGCTGTTTGGCTGTGACGAGCTGGCTCAATCCAACGTCGACATGGTGCTCTACCCATTAAGTGCGTTCCGCGCGATGAACAAAGCGGCGGAGAATGTCTACAAGCATTTGTTAGAAGTGGGCAATCAAGAAGCGCTGCTTGACTCGATGCAAACGCGTAAAGAGTTGTATGCGCACCTCAATTATCACGACTACGAGGACAAGTTGGACCAACTGTTCTCACAAGAGTCATAACCCCTCGGGGGAAGCCCAAGAAATAGTTCGGAAAATATCTAATCACGTGAAAGTCGTCGGGTGACGCACCGCTCCACAAGAGAGCCGCATCCGACCGAAAAGGAGTTCAAACCATGTCTGAAACGGTTGCAAAGAAAAAACAAATCGGAGGCGCAGGCCTTCGTGGTCAAAGTGCGGGCAGCACAGCGCTGTGTACGGTGGGCAAATCGGGCACCGGCCTGACCTATCGTGGCTATGACATCACCGACCTGGCCAACCATGCTCAATTCGAAGAAGTGGCGCATTTGCTGCTGCGGGGTCACTTGCCAAACCAACAAGAGCTGGATGCGTACAAAACGCATTTGCTGAGTTTACGTGGCTTGCCAACCGCGCTTAAGCAGGCGTTAGAGCTCATTCCGGCCGACGCGCACCCAATGGATGTGCTGCGCACCGGTTGTTCTATGCTGGGTAACTTGGAGCAAGAGACGGACTTTGACCAACAGCTGCACGCCACTGA
>NZ_JBNFXP010000062.1:0-1215 GCF_052877535.1 Vibrio sp. PNB23_22_6
TAGACACTTAATAGTTATATAATTCAATAAACTATGAGGTGTTATCATGAGCGGAAAACGCTACACAGAAGAGTTCAAAATCCAGGCCGTTGAGCAAGTCACTAAGCACGGTCACACCCTTAACTCAACAGCCGAACGCTTGGGCGTGAGTTACAAGTCCCTGTGTGACTGGGTGAAAAGGTATGAAAAGCCACAGTGTCAAAGAAAGCAAGAAGATGCTCAAAGTGCTGAAATCAGAAAGCTAAAGGCAGAATTAAAGCGCGTCACGATGGAAAGGGACATATTAAAGGAAGCCGCCGTGTACTTTGCAGGGGAGTCAAAGAAAAGTACACGTTCATAAGTAAGCGACTTCAACGATTTCCCTTGAAGGTGATGTGTCAGATCCTCGAAATACAGCGAAGTGGATTCTACGCGTGGAAGCGGAAGCCTCTCAGTATCCGTACTCAAGAGGATCAACGTTTGTTAGGAAAAATTAAGCAGTTCTGGCTCGAAAGTGGCTGCGTGTATGGTTATCGCAATATAACCATTGACCTAAAAGGAGACGGTGAGTCCTGTGGTAAGAATCGTGTGTATCGACTCATGAAACAAGCCAATCTTAAAGCTGTTCGTGGTTACAAGCGTTATCCAGGCTTTTACTCAGGGAAAACGGATGCCGCGGCCCCTAATGTCTTAAACCGAGAGTTTAGTGTGGATACCCCAGACCGTGCTTGGGTCACCGATTTTACCTACATTCGTACCTACGAAGGCTGGCTCTATCTTACCGTCGTTATCGACCTATTTTCACGGAAAGTAGTGGGCTGGACGATGAAAAACAGCCCCAAAACAGACTTAGTGATAGATGCACTTCTAATGGCTATTTGGCGTCGACGTCCTAAGAACAAAGTTACAATCCACTCAGACCAAGGTGTTCAATATACTTCCTGTGATTGGCGTAGCTTCTTAAAAGAGCACAATATGGAAATCAGTATGAGTCGCAAGGGAAACTGTCACGATAATGCTGTTGCAGAAAGCTTTTTCTCATTACTCAAAAAGGATCGGGTAAAAAGGAAAATCTACAAAACCCGCGATGAAGCTCGTTCAGAGATATTTGATTATATTGAGTGTTTCTACAACCCTAAAAGAAATCATGGTACTAATGGTGGGCTGTCACCAAATGAGTATGAAAGACAGTATTTTCAGAAGCTTGAAAGTGTATAGAGATCTGGGGTCTTACCA
>NZ_JBNFXP010000063.1:0-1204 GCF_052877535.1 Vibrio sp. PNB23_22_6
TGTAACCCTCCCTGGATTAGTGGCACTCTAACTTAGAGTTTTTCCTATTCTCACACCTTGCTAAATACTCCCAGGGAGTCAGATCATTCAGTGAGTCATGAGGCCGTTCATCGTTGTATTCCCTCATCCAATTATCTGTCAGCTCTCGGACTTCACTCAGTGCTTTAAACACGTACATGTCCAGTATTTCTGTCCGGTAAGTGCGGTTAAAACGTTCGATATACGAGTTCTCGGTGGGTTTACCCGGCCGAATGAATTCGAGCTCTACCTTGTTCTCTTCTGCCCACTCAGCCAGAGCTGTTGATACAAATTCAGGGCCATTATCCATGCGCAGCTTACTGGGTAACCCTCGCCAAGCAATGACTCGCTCTAATACCCTGATTACGCGTGGCGCTGGCAGGTTCAAGTCCACTTCAATCGCCAACACCTCTCGGTTAAAATCGTCCACGACATTAAAAGTACGAAAGCGTCTGCCGCAGACCAGTGAATCACTCATGAAGTCGATAGACCAACAACGGTTTATCCACTCAGGGCACATCAGTGGCGCTGGCTCTCGTTTAGGTAAACGTTTCTTGCCCTTACGCCGCAGATTTAACTTGAGCAAACAGTAAACACGATAAACTCGTTTGTGGTTCCATCGGTGTCCCCAACGCCTCAGTATTTTAAATAATTTGCCAAATCCGTAGGCAGGATAGCGCTCTGCGGCTTCCTGAAGCTTGGCAATCACCTCATCATCTCGATGAGGATCAGGTCTGTAGCGATAGACAGAGTCACTAATGCCAACTGCGCGGCAAGCCATACGTAAACTGGCCTGAAATTGTTGGCGAGCATAATCGACAAGCTCGCGTTTATCCGCTGGCCTTAGAGCTTTTTTTCTAAAATATCTTTGACGATGCGGTGCTCAAGACTCAGGTCCGCAAACATCTGCTTGAGCCTACGGTTCTCTTCTTCAAGCTCTTTTAGCCGTTTTACATCTGAGGCCTCCATACCTCCGTACTTGGATTTCCAGTTGTAGTAGGTGGCATCAGAGATCCCATATTCTCGGCAGACTTCATTGACCTTTCGACCAGCTTCCACTTCCTTCAAGATCTTGACGATTTGTGTTTCTGTGTAGCGTGACTTTTTCATCATGCGTTCTCCGTTTGTTTCAGTGTAAACGGAAAACCTCTAATTGCGAGCGACCAGTTTTTCGGGGAGGGTTACA
>NZ_JBNFXP010000064.1:0-1060 GCF_052877535.1 Vibrio sp. PNB23_22_6
CCGGTTTAAATTGCAACGGCAGGACGCCCATGCCAACTAAGTTGGTGCGGTGAATGCGCTCAAAGCCTTCTGCCACAATTGCTTCTACGCCAGCAAGACGCACGCCTTTGGCCGCCCAGTCACGAGATGAACCTTGGCCATAATCAGCCCCCGCAACCACTATCAGCGGTTGCTTACGCTGCATGTAGGTTTCAATCGCTTCCCACATGCGGGTGACTTGACCTTCTGGCTCAATACGCGCCAGTGAGCCCTGCACCACTTCGCCGCTCTCTTTCACCATTTCATTGAACAGTTTCGGGTTCGCGAAGGTGGCACGCTGCGCGGTTAAGTGGTCACCACGGTGGGTGGCGTAGGAGTTAAAGTCCTCTTCCGGCACGCCCATTTTCGCTAGGTATTCCCCAGCCGCGCTGCTGGCCATGATGGCGTTAGATGGCGATAGATGGTCGGTGGTGATGTTGTCACCCAGCACCGCCAGTGGGCGCATGCCCGACAGCGTGCGTTCCCCGCCTAATGCCCCTTCGCCCTCTTGTTGCCAATAAGGCGGACGGCGGATGTAGGTGCTCATCGGTCGCCAGTCGTACAGTGGGTTGGTATTACGTTCGTCTTGGTTCAGTTTGAACATCTGAATGTAGACTTGGTTAAACTGCTCGGGCTTCACGTGCTGACCCACTACTGCGTCGATTTCTTCGTCGCTTGGCCACAGGTCGTTGAGGTAAATCGGTTGGCCTTGGGCATCGATGCCGAGCGCATCACGTTCAATGTCAAAACGAATGGTGCCCGCCAACGCATACGCCACCACCAATGGCGGCGAAGCTAAAAACGCTTGCTTGGCGTACGGGTGAATCCGCCCATCAAAGTTACGGTTGCCAGATAAGACTGCCGTCGAGTACAAATCACGGTCGATGATTTCTTGTTGGATTTGTGGGTCTAGGGCGCCACTCATACCATTACAGGTGGTACACGCGTAGCCGACAATGCCAAAGCCAAGCTTTTCCAACTCAGGCAGGAGACCCGCTTCTTCTAGATAGAGGCGCGCCACTTTCGAACCCGGTGCAAAGGA
>NZ_JBNFXP010000065.1:0-956 GCF_052877535.1 Vibrio sp. PNB23_22_6
TGAATAGCCACCAAATCAGTAGACACTCTTTAACTTGATTTCATATTGCTTTTCATACTCTACTGGCGACAACTGATTATTGGAACCATGTCGGCGTTTAATGTTGTAGAACATCTCAATATATTCGAAGATGTCCATACGAGCGTCTTCTCTAGTGGTGTAGCACTTCCGCTTAATTCTTTCTCTTTTGAGTAACTGGAAAAAACTCTCGGCAACCGCATTGTCGTGACAATTACCACGGCGACTCATACTTGATTCAAGACCATGCTGTTTCAAAAAACAGTCCCAGTCGTGACTGGTATACTGGCTACCTTGATCTGAGTGGACGAGCACTTTTCCTATAGGCGAACGGCGCCAAACCGCCATTAGCAAAGCATCTAGGACAAGTTCTTTAGTTATTCTACTTTTCATTGACCAACCAATTACTCGCCGAGAGAATAGATCTACAACTACCGCCAAATACAGCCAACCTTCGTGCGTTTTGATATAGGTAATATCAGTTACCCACGATTGATTGGGCGCGATCGGGTTGAACTCTCTTGAGAGTTTGTTAGGAACAATGATGTTTTCGGCACCACCCTTGGGGCGTGGCTTTCGATAGCCTCTTTGCGACTGAATACCTTCTCGCTTCATTAGGCTATGAACTTGGTTAATTCCACAGATTTCCCCTTCATCTCGCAGGTCACTGTAGATTTTTCGATAACCATACACACAGCCTGACTCCAGCCAAAATTGCTTTATCAGTCCGAGAAGGTATTTTCGCCGCTTTTCTTGTCTACTATCTGGATTTTTTAGCCAAGAATAATAACCACTTGGGTGAATTCCAAAGACTTTACACATGCGTCGAACAGACCAGATGGTCTGATTCGCTTTAATAAAGGCATACCTCAGTCGGACTGGCTTGCGAAGTACACCGCGGCTTTTTTTAGTATGTCTCGCTCTTCTGTTACCCGCTG
>NZ_JBNFXP010000066.1:0-920 GCF_052877535.1 Vibrio sp. PNB23_22_6
GCAAACTAACGCCCTGTTAAGGGGTGAGCAACGCAATACCGAAGTTGCCGCATACCGCCTTAAACACTAAAACCAACGCATAGTAAAAATGCCACGCGTTGCGAATCCCTCTTAAACAGATTGTTATGCATTTGTGCCCGCGACTTGTACGTAACCATCACAAACACCTAATCCATTAGTTAGTTTGGGTAGAACTGTTTTCTCACTCTGCATTTGTCTAAAGATCTGATTTGATGTGTTATGACACATTTTGAGCATTTGCCCTGCTAACGTATCCTTATCTTTGTCTGACGCATAACAAAGCTTTACCTGATGATGTAGATAACTCGATTTAAAGTAGGGTTTAACACGCTTGTTAAATTCTGGTAATGAATCTTTCTCGCTATCAACAATGATAGCGAGCATTTCTTTACCTGTATCAAATGGAAATCGTAAAAAGTTGGTGATTACGAGATGCCAACCTATAAGCTCTGGGTTAATGTGAGGTTGCGGGTTTACAATAATGAACGAGCCAAGGTGAATAAAAGGAACACCGTCGGTACCCACATACTGTGAAACTTTTCCTGGCACTTGGTAACAAGTACAAATGCTAATTTTCTGTCCATTGTATTCGCGAGAATTGGTATCAACGCTAATGATGTAATCGTATCCATTCAGTAACATTGTATCGACATCAAATGCTGCGAACTCACTATGTCCTTGAACACTGCTTAAAACTTTCGGCTTGCCTGAAGCCCTTTCATAACTGCGCTCAACACGAATCGTACTAGGATTTGCTTCAGGAATTATTAAGCCGTCTCGTAAAGGGTCATACGTAAACGAAATCTTATTTACATTTTTATTCACTTGAAACGTAACTTTTTCGTCTCGTGTTTTCTTTTCAGTGCTCAATTACTAATTTCTCCGTTAATGCATAACGC
>NZ_JBNFXP010000067.1:0-905 GCF_052877535.1 Vibrio sp. PNB23_22_6
TTGTATGGGAAATTATCCCTCTAAATCGACCAGTTTCGGGTAATGTGAGACCCAGGCTTTAGCTGCAACTAAAGCTTTCCATGTAGTAGTTCGTTTAAACGCTGGCTCCTCTGTTGAGAGACCGATAACAAACATGAACGCTACATAGGACTCCAAGCATAAACCTCGAATAGTCGACTGGGTCTCGAACCCGCATTACGCAAGCATGAGTTAGCTTATTATGAATACAAAAATGAATCAAAATATCTACGTTGGTGTTGATACTGGCAAAACACAATTAGATATCCATATAAGACCTATTGAACTCTTTTTCTCTGTCGAGAATACTGAGAAAGGGATAAAAAGTGCAGTAAATACCATCCAAAAGCACTCACCTGATAGAGTCGTGATTGAAGCAACCGGTCGCTTAGAAATGCCATTTGTCTTAGCATGTGCCGAAGCAAAGCTTCCTATCGTTCGTGCCAACCCCGTTCATATCAAGCGCTTTGCTGGTGCCATTGGACGTAGAGCTAAAAATGACCGACTTGATGCTGAGTTAATTGCTCATTATGCCGAAGCCATAAAACCTGAGCTTACCTTAATCAAAGCTGAAAACATTCGACTAATGAGTGACTTAGTCATCCGCAGAAACCAACTGTTATCCATGCAGACGATGGAGAAAAACCGAATCCAGATCCTGCCTAAATCATTACATTCGACGTTAAAACCTATCCTGACAGCAATCAAAAACCAGGTGGTAAAAATCGAAGATAAACTCGTGAAGCTTATTGAAAATAGCCCTGAACATCAGGCTAAAAATACATTATTACAAAGTGTTCCAGGCATCGGAAACATCGCTGCGGCATCGATAATCAGTAATGTGCCTGAGTTAGGTTACATCACCAATAAGCAAGCTGCTTCTCTCA
>NZ_JBNFXP010000068.1:0-904 GCF_052877535.1 Vibrio sp. PNB23_22_6
AATAACCGCATCATTCGTCCAAGTGCGGATTACACCGGTCCTGAGCACCAAGAATGGGTGCCAATCGAACAACGCTAACGCGTCATGCCTTTCCTTATACAGCTAAGTTGAGGGAAGGCGTGTCTTTTCGATGCCACAGTGCCAGGCAAGATGTACCGATGCAATGGAAGCAACCCCTATGAATATCAATACCCAATACCGAAAACCCCTCCCAGGGACAAAACTGGATTACTTTGATGCACGCGAAGCGGTCAATGCGATTGCTCCGGGTGCCTATGATACCCTCCCATACACCTCCCGCGTGCTGGCCGAGCAGTTGGTGCGCCGCTGCGAGCCAGCGACATTAACCGACAGTTTGAAGCAGTTGATTGAGCGCAAGCGTGACCTCGATTTCCCTTGGTATCCGGCGCGCGTGGTGTGCCACGACATTCTAGGCCAGACCGCACTGGTTGACCTGGCGGGCTTGCGTGATGCGATTGCCGAACAAGGTGGCGACCCATCTAAAGTGAACCCTGTGGTGGAGACCCAGCTGATTGTCGACCACTCTTTGGCGGTGGAGCACGCAGGTTTTGACCCGGAGGCGTTTGACAAAAACCGCGCCATTGAAGAGCGCCGTAACGAAGACCGTTTCCACTTTATCGAATGGTGTAAAACCGCGTTTGAAAATGTCAGCGTCATTCCCGCCGGTAACGGCATCATGCACCAAATCAACCTAGAAAAAATGTCGCCCGTGGTGCAAGCCAAACAGGGCATTGCTTATCCCGATACCTGTGTCGGGACTGACAGTCACACGCCGCACGTTGATGCACTGGGGGTGATTGCGATTGGCGTGGGTGGACTGGAAGCGGAAACCGTGATGCTGGGGCGTCCGTCGATGATGCGCCTGCCTGATATCGTGGGGGTC
>NZ_JBNFXP010000069.1:0-874 GCF_052877535.1 Vibrio sp. PNB23_22_6
CTCATAATCGATTGGTCATGTGTTCAAGTCACATAGGGGCCACCAATTCTTGATAAGGCGTATGGAGAAATTCATGCGCCTTTATCTTTTCTAGTCCGGTCTATATCCGGTCCGCAATGACTTCCTGTAAGCTCTAGTTCATCTACCTAACTGAATCTCTCCACGTAGTCACCACAGAACCACATTTCTAATCTCAACCTGATATCCGCCAACAGAACCCACATTCGTCTGTCTGAACGCAATCCAGACCAATTGATGCAATCTAACACCACTGCCGGACCACAGAAAAATCCGCCGCCCGAACCAACAAAAATATAACCAACATCCGTTCCCTTAGGCACCAGTTATTAATATATAAATGATTTAGATACCCAGTTCAGTGAGGGAATGACCACCCATGATCCAAAAGCTAATGAAGCTGACAGTTCAAGGGAAAACAGCATTCTAATGACCAATTGCCATATCAGGGCAATTGGTCTGTTATGTCGTAAAGCCATTCAGCTAGAACTATCTCAGCCCCACTCTCAGGGCTAGAACCAGCGGCTAATCACTAGACTGATATTCATACTCGAATCAGGGATAACTCTGCCCTAACTGGCTGTAGTGCGATTCTGCTATGTACGAGGGGGCTGAGTCGGCTGACTGGTATCAGATGAAATTACCCTGAGAAATGCAGATAGAGTTGGAACCGAAATACCGTCGACGCCGTCGGGAAACTCACTAAAAATCACTTCAAAGACCGGATACGGACCGGACGAGAGAAATTGGTGCTGTGATTCGAGGAGAGCTATGTTGGGGAAGTCAGGCAGTACAAGGCTTGAGGGATGATCGCTGGGTCAGTCTAGTGTGACCGACCCAGCGATCTAGGATTTTA
>NZ_JBNFXP010000070.1:0-836 GCF_052877535.1 Vibrio sp. PNB23_22_6
GTGCTGCGCACCGGTTGTTCTATGCTGGGTAACTTGGAGCAAGAGACGGACTTTGACCAACAGCTGCACGCCACTGAACGTCTGTTGGCGTTGTTCCCAGCGATGATTTGTTACTGGTACCGCTTTAGCCATGATGGCGTGCGCATTGACACCGAAGACCAGAGCGAAGACAGCATTGGCGGTTACTTCCTGAAGTTGCTGACCGACAAAACGCCGAGTGACACGCATAAGCAAGTGATGCACTGCTCGCTGATTTTGTACGCGGAGCACGAGTTCAATGCGTCGACGTTTGCGGCGCGTGTGTGTGCCTCGACGTTGTCGGATTTGCATTCTTGCATTACCGCAGCGATTGGTACCCTGCGTGGGCCTTTGCATGGTGGCGCGAACGAAGCGGCGATGGAAATGATTGAAAATTGGCAAACGCCGGATGAAGCGGAAGCGAACATCCTAAAAATGCTAGAAAACAAAGACAAAATCATGGGCTTTGGCCATGCGATTTACCGCGAGAGTGACCCACGTAACGCCTTAATTAAGCGTTGGTCAGCGGCACTGTCTAAAGAAGTGGGGGATACCCATCTTTACGCTGTGTCTGAGCGAGTGGAATCGGTGATGAAGCGCGAGAAAGGGTTGTTCTGTAATGCGGACTTCTTCCACGCCTCGGCGTACCACTTTATGGACATTCCTACCAAGCTGTTCACACCTATTTTTGTGATGAGCCGTTTAACGGGTTGGGCGGCGCACGTGTATGAGCAACGCGCTAATAACCGCATCATTCGTCCAAGTGCGGATTACACCGGTCCTGAGCACCAAGAATGGGTGCCAATCGAACAACGCTA
>NZ_JBNFXP010000071.1:0-771 GCF_052877535.1 Vibrio sp. PNB23_22_6
TGGAGTAACGTCTAGTAGTAGTACGTCTTTCACATCACCTGCTAGTACGCCACCTTGAACTGCAGCGCCTACTGCAACTGCTTCATCAGGGTTTACATCACGACGAGCTTCTTTACCGAAGAACTCAGCCACTTTCGCTTGAACCATAGGCATACGAGTCTGACCACCAACTAGGATAACGTCAGTGATGTCGTTTACTGATAGGTCAGCGTCCGCTAGTGCAACTTTTAGTGGCTCAAGAGAACGTTGTACTAGATCTTCAACAAGAGATTCTAGTTTCGCACGTGTCACTTTGATGTTCATGTGCTTAGGACCAGTCGCATCAGCCGTTACGTAAGGTAGGTTTACGTCTGTTTGAGAAGTAGAAGAAAGCTCGATTTTTGCTTTTTCTGCTGCTTCTTTAACACGCTGCATTGCGAGTGGATCGTTCTTAAGGTTGATGCCTTGCTCTTTGTTGAACTCGTCTACTAGGTAGTTGATTAGACGGTTGTCAAAGTCTTCACCACCAAGGTGAGTGTCACCATTCGTTGCTAGAACTTCGAAGGTTTTCTCGCCTTCAACTTCATCGATTTCGATGATAGAGATATCGAATGTACCACCACCAAGGTCGTATACCGCGATAGTGCGATCGCCACCTTGCTTGTCAAGACCGTACGCTAGCGCCGCTGCCGTTGGTTCGTTGATGATACGTTTCACTTCTAGACCTGCGATACGGCCAGCATCTTTGGTTGCTTGACGCTGTGCATCGTTAAAGTAAGCAGGAACGGTGAT
>NZ_JBNFXP010000072.1:0-748 GCF_052877535.1 Vibrio sp. PNB23_22_6
CCAAGCTTTTCCAACTCAGGCAGGAGACCCGCTTCTTCTAGATAGAGGCGCGCCACTTTCGAACCCGGTGCAAAGGAGGTTTTCACCCATGGCTTACGCACCAGTCCCAGTTCGTTGGCTTTTTTCGCCACTAGGCCCGCAGCCACCACGTTACGCGGGTTACTGGTGTTGGTGCACGAGGTAATCGCGGCGATGATGACCGCGCCATCGGGCATCTCGCCCTCTTTCTCTTGCCACTTGCCCGCGATGCCGCGCTCGGTCAGTTCTGAGGTTGGCAAACGGCGATGCGGGTTGGAAGGCCCGGCGAGGTTGCGACTCACGGTGGCGAGGTCAAACTCCAGCACGCGCTCATACACGGCGCTGTCTAAATCGTCGGTCCACAGCCCGGTTTGCTTCGCGTAAGTCTCGACCAATTTGACTTGCTCATCATCACGGCCGGTCAATTTGAGGTAGTTGATGGTCTGCTCATCAATGTAGAACATGCC
The DNA here is from genome assembly GCF_052877535.1 of Vibrio sp. PNB23_22_6. Classification (NCBI taxonomy): domain Bacteria; kingdom Pseudomonadati; phylum Pseudomonadota; class Gammaproteobacteria; order Vibrionales; family Vibrionaceae; genus Vibrio; species Vibrio sp. PNB23_22_6. Next base: position 486 of record NZ_JBNFXP010000072.1, read on the forward strand.
TGCGGTCGCGCCGTATTCTGGTGTCATGTTGGAGATGGTCGCGCGGTCACCGATGGTCAGCTCGCGTGCGCCTTCGCCAAAGAATTCCAGATACGAAGAGACGACACGTTCGTTACGTAAGAACTCGGTAATCGCCAGCACGATGTCCGTGGCGGTAATGCCCGGTTGGCGTTGACCAGTTAACTTGACCCCCACGATATCAGGCAGGCGCATCATCGACGGACGCCCCAGCATCACGGTTTCCGCTTCCAGTCCACCCACGC
>NZ_JBNFXP010000073.1:0-735 GCF_052877535.1 Vibrio sp. PNB23_22_6
CAAACGCCCGCATATACAAGTCTTATCGACACTAGGCGACCTAGACAGCCTAGTTAACAAGGTTTATTTCTTGTCGTCTTTAACTTCTTCAAACTCAGCATCAACGACGTCGTCGTCTTGTTTAGGCTGTTCACCTGCTTCCGCACCTTGTTGCGCTTGAGCTTGTTGTTGAGCAATTTCCATTAGCTTTTGAGCTGCCGTCATGAGCGCTTGAACTTTCGCGTCGATCGCTTCTTTGTCATCGCCTTTACGTGCAGTTTCTAGCTCAGCGATAGCCGCTTCAATCTTCTCTTTCTCGTCTGCAGGTAGCGCTTCACCCGCTTCTTCTACTTGCTTACGAGTACCGTGAATCATTTGGTCTGCTTGGTTACGTGCAGTTGCTAGCTCTTCGAACTTCTTGTCCGCTTCTTTGTTCGCTTCTGCTTCTTGAACCATTTTCTCGATGTCTTCATCGCTTAGACCGCCAGAAGCTTGGATAGTGATCTTCTGTTCTTTACCTGTCTGCTTGTCTTTCGCTGAAACGTGTAGGATACCATCCGCATCTAGGTCGAAAGTCACTTCGATTTGTGGCATACCACGTGGTGCAGCTTGGATACCTTCTAGGTTAAATTGACCTAGAGACTTATTGTAAGACGCTTGCTTACGCTCACCTTGAAGAACGTGAATCGTTACCGCGCTCTGGTTGTCTTCTGCAGTAGAGAAAACTTGGTTCGCTTTTGTTGGGATAGTCGTGTT
>NZ_JBNFXP010000074.1:0-639 GCF_052877535.1 Vibrio sp. PNB23_22_6
CATGCGTTCTCCGTTTGTTTCAGTGTAAACGGAAAACCTCTAATTGCGAGCGACCAGTTTTTCGGGGAGGGTTACAGGGTGATTAGAGTATGGGAAACAGTATCTAGACACAAACTCTGACAGGTGCCGAGTTAAAATCAATGATGAATTTTAGAAATGACATAAATGGATTAAGGGCAATAGCCGTCATTGCTGTGGTTCTTTTCCACTTTAACCCATCTTGGGTTCCAGGTGGTTTTGCTGGTGTAGATGTGTTCTTTGTTCTCTCTGGCTTTTTGATGACGGGGATTATTTTTAGAGGGTTAGAGAACAATAATTTCAACTTGTTTAAGTTTTATGTAGCTAGAGCTAACCGGATTATTCCAGCGCTTGCTGTTTTGTGTCTTGTTCTCTTGATTTTTGGTTGGTTTTATCTCACACACGTAGACTATAGCTCATTAGGAAGACATGTGGTGAGTAGTATCGTTTTCCTATCGAATGTGACCTATTGGAGTGAGTCTGGATACTTTGATGCAGCTTCAAATGAGAAGTGGCTTTTACACACATGGTCTCTCTCTGTCGAATTGAATAGCCACCAAATCAGTAGACACTCTTTAACTTGATTTCATATTGCTTTTCATACTCTACTGGCGACAACTG
>NZ_JBNFXP010000075.1:0-596 GCF_052877535.1 Vibrio sp. PNB23_22_6
AAGAATTATTCGAAGATCTTAGCAACAACACCAGCACCTACAGTACGGCCACCTTCACGGATAGCGAAACGTAGACCTTCGTCCATTGCGATAGGAGCGATTAGTTCAACAACCATTTGGATGTTGTCGCCTGGCATTACCATTTCTACGCCTTCTGGTAGAGAGATGTCACCAGTTACGTCAGTTGTACGGAAGTAGAACTGTGGACGGTAGCCTTTGAAGAATGGAGTGTGACGACCACCTTCATCTTTAGAAAGTACGTATACTTCTGACTCGAACTTAGTGTGTGGAGTGATTGAACCAGGCTTAGCTAGTACTTGACCACGTTCAACTTCGTCACGCTTAGTACCACGTAGAAGTGCACCAACGTTCTCACCAGCACGACCTTCGTCTAGAAGCTTACGGAACATTTCAACACCAGTACATGTAGTAGTAGTAGTGTCTTTGATACCAACGATAGCAACTTCGTCACCAACGTTTAGGATACCGCGCTCGATACGACCAGTAACTACTGTACCACGACCTTGGATAGAGAATACGTCTTCGATAGGCATTAGGAATGGCATATCTACTGCACGCTCTGGCTCAGGGATGTA
>NZ_JBNFXP010000076.1:0-546 GCF_052877535.1 Vibrio sp. PNB23_22_6
TTCATGACTGGGGTGAAGTCGTAACAAGGTAGCGCTAGGGGAACCTGGCGCTGGATCACCTCCTTATACGATGATTATTCACGATGAGTGTCCACACAGATTGATATGGTTTGTAAAGTTTAAAGAGACGATACTGGGTCTGTAGCTCAGGTGGTTAGAGCGTTCGCCTGATAAGCGAGAGGTCGGTGGTTCGAGTCCACTCAGACCCACCAATTCCTTCAAGGAATTGGCATACAGTATCGACACTTGATGGGGCTATAGCTCAGCTGGGAGAGCGCCTGCCTTGCACGCAGGAGGTCTGCGGTTCGATCCCGCATAGCTCCACCATCTTTAAGCACTCTTACGAGAGTTTTTAAAAATGGTTCTTAATGAATCTAGCTCTTTAACAATTTGGAAAGCTGACTAAACAATCCTTGTCTTTAAATAGATGGGAGATTGTTTGTAAAGTTCTCAATGTTTGTCTTTAAGACAAACACCAAAAAACACATTCAAGTGTTCTTGGGAATGTCACTTTTAAGTGACTATTCGAAATTGAGTCCGGCAAAA
>NZ_JBNFXP010000077.1:0-542 GCF_052877535.1 Vibrio sp. PNB23_22_6
ATTTTCGCTTCCCACTGCTCTTCGCCGTTTAGTGCGCCTAGTGCAGAACCTTGGATAACTGGTAGGTCATCACCTGGGAAATCGTACTCAGATAGAAGTTCACGAACTTCCATTTCTACTAGTTCTAGTAGCTCTTCATCGTCAACCATGTCACATTTGTTCATGAATACGATGATGTAAGGGATACCAACCTGACGGCCTAGTAGGATGTGCTCACGAGTTTGTGGCATTGGGCCATCTGTTGCAGCAACAACTAGGATACCACCGTCCATCTGTGCAGCACCAGTGATCATGTTTTTAACATAATCCGCGTGTCCTGGACAGTCTACGTGTGCGTAGTGACGAGTTGGAGTGTCGTACTCTACGTGAGAAGTAGAGATTGTGATACCGCGCTCACGCTCTTCTGGAGCGTTATCGATAGATGCGAAGTCACGAGCAGCACCGCCGTATACTTTTGCAAGTGTAGTACAGATAGCTGCAGTTAGAGTTGTTTTACCGTGGTCAACGTGGCCGATAGTACCAACGTTTACGTGCGGTTTTAC
>NZ_JBNFXP010000078.1:0-473 GCF_052877535.1 Vibrio sp. PNB23_22_6
AAATGCTTCCAGAATTCATGGGTGGCTCTGCTGACCTAGCGCCTTCTAACCTAACCATGTGGTCTGGTTCTAAGTCTCTAGAAGCGAATGACTTCTCTGGTAACTACATCCACTACGGTGTGCGTGAATTCGGTATGACAGCGATCATGAACGGTATCGCGCTACACGGCGGTTTTGTTCCTTACGGCGCAACATTCCTAATGTTCATGGAATACGCACGTAACGCTATGCGCATGGCTGCTCTGATGAAAGTTCAGAACATCCAAGTTTACACACACGACTCTATCGGTCTTGGCGAAGATGGCCCAACGCACCAACCGGTTGAGCAAATGGCGTCTCTACGTTTGACTCCAAACATGAGCACATGGCGTCCATGTGACCAAGTTGAGTCTGCGGTAGCTTGGAAGCTAGCGATTGAACGTAAAGATGGGCCATCGGCACTTATCTTCTCTCGTCAAAACCTAGCGCAACAA
>NZ_JBNFXP010000079.1:0-464 GCF_052877535.1 Vibrio sp. PNB23_22_6
TTTCCGCTCATGATAACACCTCATAGTTTATTGAATTATATAACTATTAAGTGTCTAGTGAAGTGGGGTCTTACCAGTCGCCTTTTATGGACCTGATGATAAAACAGCAACGAAACTTGTTTGTGCGATAATACGTTATGAAGGTGCAGAACCCGAACCCATGAAAAAGTGGTTTTCTTCATCCGATATACGAAAATCTGAAATGGTATTGAAAGAGGTTTTAGAGTTTATCGACGAAAATAGCGCCAAAACGGTAGGTATGGTAGAAGAGATCATTGGCTGTCCTCATGAGGAAGGTATTGACTACCCCAAAGGAGAATATTGCCCCGAATGTACATTCTGGAGGGGGAGAGATCGTTTTACTGGTGAGCTGTTGCACTAAAAAATATAACAAACGACTATGGCGTCAATAGCTAATTTTTCGCTATGTTCTCATCCCACATGACGCCATCTCTTAACATAGA
>NZ_JBNFXP010000080.1:0-370 GCF_052877535.1 Vibrio sp. PNB23_22_6
GATGTCCTACTCTCACATGGGGAAGCCCCACACTACCATCGGCGCTATTTCGTTTCACTTCTGAGTTCGGCATGGAATCAGGTGGGTCCAAAATGCTATGGTCGCCAAGTAAAATTTTGTTCGTTTTGCTTTATATTCTTTTCAAGAATACAAAGCAAAACGGTAAATGGTGCTGATACCCAGAATCGAACTGGGGACCTCATCCTTACCAAGGATGCGCTCTACCGACTGAGCCATATCAGCATATTGCTTTCGTCCTAAGGACTAAAAATCCCGTTGTTGAAACTGGATTTTTAAATTAAAAGCCTGGCGATGTCCTACTCTCACATGGGGAAGCCCCACACTACCATCGGCGCTATTTCGTTTCACT
>NZ_JBNFXP010000081.1:0-344 GCF_052877535.1 Vibrio sp. PNB23_22_6
TGGGCTGTCACCAAATGAGTATGAAAGACAGTATTTTCAGAAGCTTGAAAGTGTATAGAGATCTGGGGTCTTACCAGACTGTAGCTATAGGGAAACCTTTATCACCTTTTCTAACTCGCTTATTGAGTATCTTTTTATTTTTACCTTGAGCCATTTACATACTCCTTAGTTCAATAAAAATATAACGCCGCATTAAGGTGTGAGCAGCGCTTGGCTATACTTGAGCGAAGCGAAACTGCCAAGCGTTGCGAATCACTCTTAAATGCTTTGTATGGGAAATTATCCCTCTAAATCGACCAGTTTCGGGTAATGTGAGACCCAGGCTTTAGCTGCAACTAAAGCTT
>NZ_JBNFXP010000082.1:0-341 GCF_052877535.1 Vibrio sp. PNB23_22_6
CTGGAGTTTGACCTCGCCACCGTGAGTCGCAACCTCGCCGGGCCTTCCAACCCGCATCGCCGTTTGCCAACCTCAGAGCTGACCGAGCGCGGCATCGCGGGCAAGTGGCAAGAGAAAGAGGGCGAAATGCCCGATGGCGCGGTCATCATCGCCGCGATTACCTCGTGCACCAACACCAGTAACCCGCGTAACGTGGTGGCCGCGGGCCTAGTGGCGAAAAAAGCCAACGAACTGGGACTGGTGCGTAAGCCATGGGTGAAAACGTCCTTTGCACCGGGTTCGAAAGTGGCGCGCCTCTATCTAGAAGAAGCGGGTCTCCTGCCTGAGTTGGAAAAGCTTGG
>NZ_JBNFXP010000083.1:0-324 GCF_052877535.1 Vibrio sp. PNB23_22_6
GGAATTGGTAGACGCACCAGATTTAGGTTCTGGCGCCGTAAGGTGTGAGAGTTCAAGTCTCTCCGACCGCACCATTACTTTCCTTAATTGGAGAGCACTTAGTTGAAAGACTAAGACCTGTAGGGCTATCGCCAAGCGGTAAGGCAGCGGCTTTTGATGCCGCCATTCCCTGGTTCGAATCCAGGTAGCCCTGCCATTACAAAACGTTGTTAAGGTTATACCAATTGCCTTGATAACTAAAAAATACGATGCGGTCGTGGCGGAATTGGTAGACGCACCAGATTTAGGTTCTGGCGCCGCAAGGTGTGAGAGTTCAAGTCTCTC
>NZ_JBNFXP010000084.1:0-323 GCF_052877535.1 Vibrio sp. PNB23_22_6
GAGAACTTTACAAACAATCTCCTATCTATTTAAAGACAAGGATTGTTTAGTCAGCTTTCCAAATTGTTAAAGAGCTAGATTTAACTTCCTACTTAAAGAAAGAAACCATTTCTAAACACACTCGTCTTTCTATTTAAAGAAAGTATGCTTAAAGATGGTGGAGCTATGCGGGATCGAACCGCAGACCTCTTCGCTGCCAGCGAAGCGCTCTCCCAGCTGAGCTATAGCCCCATATTCCTTATGAGGAGATGGTATCCCGTAGGGGAGTCGAACCCCTGTTACCGCCGTGAAAGGGCGGTGTCCTAGGCCTCTAGACGAACGGG
>NZ_JBNFXP010000085.1:0-311 GCF_052877535.1 Vibrio sp. PNB23_22_6
GAAGTGAAACGAAATAGCGCCGATGGTAGTGTGGGGCTTCCCCATGTGAGAGTAGGACATCGCCAGGCTTTTAATTTTCTTTTTACTTGTTTAAAGTGAAGATAAAATAGCGCACTTGCTTAATATTTAAGCAAGTCACCATAGAATTTTAAGTTTTCTTAGAGTTTTATGTTGACTTTCGAAGTGAAGCGCGTATTATACGCACCTCGCTTAAGTGCTCAGGCACTGAAAGCTAAGCTCTTTAACAATATAGACCTATCAATCTGTGTGGGCACTCGTTGATGATAATCCAATTAGATACCTTGGTATCA
>NZ_JBNFXP010000086.1:0-308 GCF_052877535.1 Vibrio sp. PNB23_22_6
TTGCGGGAGCCGGATTTGAACCGACGACCTTCGGGTTATGAGCCCGACGAGCTACCAAGCTGCTCCATCCCGCGTCCATGTATTATCGATTAATACGATAACAGAAACTGGAGCGACACTCGAGGATCCCTATCCATAACAGAAAGGCATGACCTCAACTTTGATAAGTTTTGTGCTCTATAAATGAGCGAATGTCGCAATTCACTGTTAAGCACAATGAAAGCTATAAAGTTGGAGCGACACACGAGGTTCGAACTCGTGACCTCAACCTTGGCAAGGTTGCGCTCTACCAACTGAGCTAGTGTCGC
>NZ_JBNFXP010000087.1:0-296 GCF_052877535.1 Vibrio sp. PNB23_22_6
ATAAAAAAATCAAAAAAAACGTGAAAAAGGGCTTGCCAATGTGATCGCAATCTCTATAATGCCACCTCGCTGACACGGCAACGTCTTCGAAAGAGGCGGAGTTGAGTTGGTAAGCCAATTAGCCAAGTGGAAACGCTTGAAAAAAGTTTGAAAAAAGTGGTTGACACTAAACTTTAACTCGCTAAAATGGCCGTCCGATTTGAGCAAAGCTCAATAGGAAAGCTCTTTAACAATATAGACCTATCAATCTGTGTGGGCACTCGTTGATGATAATCCAATTAGATACCTTGGTATCA
>NZ_JBNFXP010000088.1:0-280 GCF_052877535.1 Vibrio sp. PNB23_22_6
AAACGACGAAAGCCTGCTCATTGAGCAGGCTTTCTGAAAATGGTCGGTGAAGAGCCATATTCTAACTTCAGGCGAACCCCATTTGGTTCGATACTATCAAAGTCAAAATTTGCTCGCGCCAAACGACGAAAGCCTGCTCATTGAGCAGGCTTTCTGAAAATGGTCGGTGAAGAGCCATATTCTAACTTCAGGCGAACCCCATTTGGTTCGATACTATCAAAGTCAAAATTTGCTCGCGCCAAAACGACGAAAGCCTGCTCATTGAGCAGGCTTTCTGAAA
>NZ_JBNFXP010000089.1:0-280 GCF_052877535.1 Vibrio sp. PNB23_22_6
CTACCGCACAATCGGATAGTAGATTCTGAATCACGTTCGTTCCTCACGGTTCAGAATGACGGTCACTTTAGCGCGCTTTCAACCGAGAAGATTCGTCATTCTAGCGAGTCCAAACGAGACTAAGAATCTAACTTCAGCAAGCTCCCCAACCCAATAGAGCCACCTCACTACCGCACAATCGGATAGTAGATTCTGAATCACGTTCGTTCCTCACGGTTCAGAATGACGGTCACTTTAGCGCGCTCTCAACCGAGAAGATTCGTCATTCTAGCGAGTCCAA
>NZ_JBNFXP010000090.1:0-277 GCF_052877535.1 Vibrio sp. PNB23_22_6
TCTAATTGGATTATCATCAACGAGTGCCCACACAGATTGATAGGTCTATATTGTTAAAGAGCTTTCCTATTGAGCTTCGCTCAAATCGGACGGCCATTTTAGCGAGTTAAAGTTTAGTGTCAACCACTTTTTTCAAACTTTCTTTCAAGCGTTTCCGCTTGGCTAATTGGCTTGCCAACTCAACTTCGTTTCTTTCGAAGCGTTGCCGTGTCAGCGAGGTGGCATTATAGAGATTGCGATCACATTGGCAAGCCCTTTTTCACGTTTTTTTTGATTT
>NZ_JBNFXP010000091.1:0-276 GCF_052877535.1 Vibrio sp. PNB23_22_6
GGTTAATTTATTATATTCTTCGTTACTCATGCCATACATAAATGGATAGACGTCATATGAAGGTGTGCTTACAAGTGCTAATAATTCACCTGTTTGAGGGTGGATAGCAGTACCTGAGCCATAATCATTTTTCATGTTGTTATAAATACTCTTTTGAACTTTAGCATCAATAGTTAGTTGAATATCTTTGCCATCTTTTTTCTTTTTCTCTATTAATGTATGTGCGATTGTATTGCTATTATCGTCAACGATTGTGACACGATAGCCATCTTCATG
>NZ_JBNFXP010000092.1:0-271 GCF_052877535.1 Vibrio sp. PNB23_22_6
AAGTTGCTTATCGCAACAACAAAATTTCATGCTAGTAGCGTCTCTTAAATGAGTGAGTCTTTGTTTCAATTTGTGATACATTTTTCTGATCCATCAAGAACTTCCTCAAAGATAAAATGCCCCAGCGCTCATTCCTCAATCGCCCTTTGTCATTGATTTTGTAATAAGCATTGCGCCCTATTCGGTTACAATCCTCACAACAAAATAGCAAATATAAACCCATAAATACTGCTGTAAGCTATCACATTGTAATACAAGAACGAAGTAATTT
>NZ_JBNFXP010000093.1:0-269 GCF_052877535.1 Vibrio sp. PNB23_22_6
GGAATGGCGGCATCAAAAGCCGCTGCCTTACCGCTTGGCGATAGACCTGCAGGCAGTAGTATTGCTACTACTTAAAATATGGTGCGGAAGGAGAGACTTGAACTCTCACACCTTGCGGCGCCAGAACCTAAATCTGGTGCGTCTACCAATTTCGCCACTTCCGCATAATTACTGAGCATGCTCAATAATCAAAATAATGGCAGGTCTACCTGGATTCGAACCAGGGAATGGCGGCATCAAAAGCCGCTGCCTTACCGCTTGGCGATAGA
>NZ_JBNFXP010000094.1:0-262 GCF_052877535.1 Vibrio sp. PNB23_22_6
TCCCACTCCGGTCTTTCTGAACACTCTCAACCCAATCATTTTCTAAATTTCCGCGACGGTGGCGACGGTAGATTAAGCACTGAATTTCGATAAGTGGTTGCGAGGTAAGGCAAGGGAGAGTTTACAGATGAGGTTCGGGGCAGCGATGCTATGTTGATTCCACGGCGTATGGGTTCGGGACTTCGCTCATAATCGATTGGTCATGTGTTCAAGTCACATAGGGGCCACCAATTCTTGATAAGGCGTATGGAGAAATTCATGC
>NZ_JBNFXP010000095.1:0-262 GCF_052877535.1 Vibrio sp. PNB23_22_6
TGAGAACTTTACAAACAATCTCCCATCTATTTAAAGACAAGGATTGTTTAGTCAGCTTTCCAAATTGTTAAAGAGCAAATCACTTCCGAAGAAGGTCATTTTCTAAAGACTTTCAGAGTCGAATATTCTAACCACATCCGTTTTACTGAAGTGGTTTGGAATTCCTATCCAAAAATACTTAGAGAATGGTGGGCGATACCGGGCTCGAACCAGTGACCCCCTGCTTGTAAGGCAGGTGCTCTCCCAACTGAGCTAATCGCCC
>NZ_JBNFXP010000096.1:0-247 GCF_052877535.1 Vibrio sp. PNB23_22_6
CACTTACAGCTACTGCAGCCAACAACAATTATAGTGGGGTTACTGAAAATGCCAAGAAATTTATGGCAGCATTTAAGGCAGCTAAGAAATAAAAATTAGCTATTAATTTTCCCTTTTGAATAATAAAAAACTTCATTTTTTGAAGTTTTTTTATTTTAAATATTTTTTTATAAAACAGGTCAACCGCAACCTTTCCCACCAAAATTAAAAAGATTTTCATATAAAAACATAAAAAAAGAAAAAAATT
>NZ_JBNFXP010000097.1:0-244 GCF_052877535.1 Vibrio sp. PNB23_22_6
TCGTTCCTCACGGTTCAGAATGACGGTCACTTTAGCGCGCTCTCAACCGAGAAGATTCGTCATTCTAGCGAGTCCAACCGAGACTAAGAATCAAACCTCAGCAAGCTCCCCAACCCAATAGAGCCACCTCACTACCGCACAATCGGATAGTAGATTCTGAATCACACTCGTTCCTCACGGTTCAGAATGACGGTCACTTTAGCGCGCTCTCAACCGAGAAGATTCGTCATTCTAGCGAGTCCAA
>NZ_JBNFXP010000098.1:0-236 GCF_052877535.1 Vibrio sp. PNB23_22_6
ATTCAAATAATGAGAGACAACTATGGTGATATGAACATCAACTCGAAACTCCTTCGGGTTGTATGGATAAGTGACTAAGGGTACACGGTGGATGCCTTGGCAGTCAGAGGCGATGAAAGACGAAGTAACTTGCGATAAGCCCAGATAAGGTAGTAACAACCTTTTGAGTCTGGCATTTCTGAAAGGGGAAACCCACTAGCATAAGCTAGTATCACACAGTGAATTCATAGGTGTGT
>NZ_JBNFXP010000099.1:0-233 GCF_052877535.1 Vibrio sp. PNB23_22_6
AACCTTATTTTAAATGGGAATGCGCTCAAGCAGAGAGTGCTAGAAAAGCGAAAGAGAACGGGTTTCTGACGGGCAATAAAAAAGTAGACGCTTTCACGTCAACTTTCAAATTTTAGAACTGAGAACTTAGTATGGGTCTTCCGACCACCCATCACTGTCAGACATATCCGGCGCCCCAGGGATAGTATTCTCTTCATCTGCCCATTCACCAAAGTCGATCATTTGGCACTTTT
>NZ_JBNFXP010000100.1:0-232 GCF_052877535.1 Vibrio sp. PNB23_22_6
TTGCGACACTAGCTCAGTTGGTAGAGCGCAACCTTGCCAAGGTTGAGGTCACGAGTTCGAACCTCGTGTGTCGCTCCAAATTAAAATGATATGGCGTTAAGCGGTATCAGATGGTGTTTTACTTTTCTGTAAAGGCATCACAAAGAATATTTGTGTGCCCTGGTGGTGGAATTGGTAGACACAAGGGATTTAAAATCCCTCGACGTTCGCGTTGTGCCGGTTCAAGTCCGGC
>NZ_JBNFXP010000101.1:0-231 GCF_052877535.1 Vibrio sp. PNB23_22_6
GGGCGATTAGCTCAGTTGGGAGAGCACCTGCCTTACAAGCAGGGGGTCACTGGTTCGAGCCCGGTATCGCCCACCATCTTTAAGCATTTTTGAAGCGAAAAATCCGCTGAGAATGTTTAAAAATGGTTTTCATTAGCTATTTATTAGTGAAAGAAATCTAGCTCTTTAACAATTTGGAAAGCTGACTAAACAATCCTTGTCTTTAAATAGATGGGAGATTGTTTGTAAAGT
>NZ_JBNFXP010000102.1:0-229 GCF_052877535.1 Vibrio sp. PNB23_22_6
TTTTACTGGCCATATATAGAGCGTCATACAAACTTAGCACAAGGTGTACATTTATTTTTACACTAACATATTTTAGACGCCTATTCAGTCTGCAACCACAACAAACATTTTTCGGAGAAAAAGCGTGGCTACAACTAATACAGCAGCACCACGTGATACGGGGGGGTCTAAACTAGGCTTCGTAATGGCAGCAGCGGGTTCCGCTGTTGGTTTAGGCAATATATGGAAA
>NZ_JBNFXP010000103.1:0-227 GCF_052877535.1 Vibrio sp. PNB23_22_6
TAGGGGAGTCGAACCCCTGTTACCGCCGTGAAAGGGCGGTGTCCTAGGCCTCTAGACGAACGGGACACTGCTATTTGTTTCCACTTTTAAAAAGCAGAACCAAACTTCGAAGATATTGGGATATCTTCGTCTCTTTTACTTTATAAACCGTATCAATCTGTGTGGACACTCATCGTGAGTAATCATCGTATAAGGAGGTGATCCAGCGCCAGGTTCCCCTAGCGCTA
>NZ_JBNFXP010000104.1:0-224 GCF_052877535.1 Vibrio sp. PNB23_22_6
TCTATCGCCAAGCGGTAAGGCAGCGGCTTTTGATGCCGCCATTCCCTGGTTCGAATCCAGGTAGACCTGCCACTATTCAAAGTGAGATTCCTTAAATAAAGGGTTGTCACTTAGGGCGCGAAGGTTTATATTGTCTCGCTCAAAAAGATGGCTACGTAGCTCAGCTGGTTAGAGCACATCACTCATAATGATGGGGTCACAGGTTCGAATCCCGTCGTAGCCAC
>NZ_JBNFXP010000105.1:0-221 GCF_052877535.1 Vibrio sp. PNB23_22_6
TAGGGGAGTCGAACCCCTGTTACCGCCGTGAAAGGGCGGTGTCCTAGGCCTCTAGACGAACGGGACACTGCTATTTGCTTCCACTTTTAAAAAGCAGAACCAAACTTCGAAGATATTGGGATATCTTCGTCTCTTTTACTTTATAAACCATATCAATCTGTGTGGACACTCATCGTGAATAATCATCGTATAAGGAGGTGATCCAGCGCCAGGTTCCCCTA
>NZ_JBNFXP010000106.1:0-221 GCF_052877535.1 Vibrio sp. PNB23_22_6
ATGCACTGCTCGCTGATTTTGTACGCGGAGCACGAGTTCAATGCGTCGACGTTTGCGGCGCGTGTGTGTGCCTCGACATTGTCGGATTTGCATTCTTGCATTACCGCAGCGATTGGTACCCTGCGTGGGCCTTTGCATGGTGGTGCGAACGAAGCGGCGATGGAAATGATTGAAAATTGGCAAACGCCGGATGAAGCGGAAGCGAACATCCTAAAAATGCT
>NZ_JBNFXP010000107.1:0-220 GCF_052877535.1 Vibrio sp. PNB23_22_6
GCCGACTACCGGAATCGAACTGGTGACCTACTGATTACAAGTCAGTTGCTCTACCTACTGAGCTAAGTCGGCACACTTTTATTCTTTTTCTTAGAAGAGAATACTCTTCATTGTATAGAATCTCACTAATATGAAATTCTAGTAAGTGGCTCCTCCTGCTGGGCTCGAACCAGCGACCTGCGGATTAACAGTCCGTCGCTCTACCAACTGAGCTAAGGAG
>NZ_JBNFXP010000108.1:0-220 GCF_052877535.1 Vibrio sp. PNB23_22_6
TGGCTATAGCTCAGTTGGTAGAGTCCCGGATTGTGATTCCGGTTGTCGCGGGTTCAAATCCCGTTAGCCACCCCATTCTTTCCTTTTAGGCTAGAATGCGGTAGCATTGCTTCCCTTCTTGATGTTGAATCAAGATAAAACTTAAGTCGGTGAATAGCGCAGCTTGGTAGCGCATCTGGTTTGGGACCAGAGGGTCGGGGGTTCGAATCCCTCTTCACCG
>NZ_JBNFXP010000109.1:0-218 GCF_052877535.1 Vibrio sp. PNB23_22_6
AGTGGCGCGTCCTGGAGGATTCGAACCTCCGACCGCCTGGTTCGTAGCCAGGTACTCTATCCAGCTGAGCTAAGGACGCGCAATAATATATATTTTACTGTGTATAACCCGTTTATCAAACGAATTATTAAATAGTGGCGCGTCCTGGAGGATTCGAACCTCCGACCGCCTGGTTCGTAGCCAGGTACTCTATCCAGCTGAGCTAAGGACGCGCAGTT
>NZ_JBNFXP010000110.1:0-213 GCF_052877535.1 Vibrio sp. PNB23_22_6
TACGTAGCTCAGCTGGTTAGAGCACATCACTCATAATGATGGGGTCACAGGTTCGAATCCCGTCGTAGCCACCATTCTTTTTATAAGAATACAAGATCATTAGTTTTTACCAGTTAACTAATGATTGTAAAAATTCAAGATGCGGTCGTGGCGGAATTGGTAGACGCACCAGATTTAGGTTCTGGCGCCGTAAGGTGTGAGAGTTCAAGTCTC
>NZ_JBNFXP010000111.1:0-211 GCF_052877535.1 Vibrio sp. PNB23_22_6
GACACTAGCTCAGTTGGTAGAGCGCAACCTTGCCAAGGTTGAGGTCACGAGTTCGAACCTCGTGTGTCGCTCCAAATAAATAGCTTTCATTGTGCTTAACAGTGACATCCGGACGCGGGATGGAGCAGCTTGGTAGCTCGTCGGGCTCATAACCCGAAGGTCGTTGGTTCAAATCCAGCTCCCGCAACCACATTTAGATAAATTGCTGATG
>NZ_JBNFXP010000112.1:0-208 GCF_052877535.1 Vibrio sp. PNB23_22_6
ACGTGAATCGTTACCGCGCTCTGGTTGTCTTCTGCAGTAGAGAAAACTTGGTTCGCTTTTGTTGGGATAGTCGTGTTCTTCTCAACAAGCTTCGTCATTACGCCGCCCATCGTTTCGATACCTAGCGACAATGGAGTAACGTCTAGTAGTAGTACGTCTTTCACATCACCTGCTAGTACGCCACCTTGAACTGCAGCGCCTACTGCAA
>NZ_JBNFXP010000113.1:0-208 GCF_052877535.1 Vibrio sp. PNB23_22_6
TTGCAGTAGGCGCTGCAGTTCAAGGTGGCGTACTAGCAGGTGATGTGAAAGACGTACTACTACTAGACGTTACTCCACTGTCGCTAGGTATCGAAACGATGGGCGGCGTAATGACGAAGCTTGTTGAGAAAAACACGACTATCCCAACAAAAGCGAACCAAGTTTTCTCTACTGCAGAAGACAACCAGAGCGCGGTAACGATTCACGT
>NZ_JBNFXP010000114.1:0-203 GCF_052877535.1 Vibrio sp. PNB23_22_6
TCGGAGAGACTTGAACTCTCACACCTTGCGGCGCCAGAACCTAAATCTGGTGCGTCTACCAATTCCGCCACGACCGCGACTTTTCTTTCAACGTTTAGATCAATTGGTGAGATCTAAATGTAGTTGTAAATGGTGGCTACGACGGGATTCGAACCTGTGACCCCATCATTATGAGTGATGTGCTCTAACCAGCTGAGCTACGT
>NZ_JBNFXP010000115.1:0-203 GCF_052877535.1 Vibrio sp. PNB23_22_6
TGCGACACTAGCTCAGTTGGTAGAGCGCAACCTTGCCAAGGTTGAGGTCACGAGTTCGAACCTCGTGTGTCGCTCCACTTTTTTCAAAGTGGAAAGCGATAGCCCTCATTGTGCTTAACAATGACATTTGCGACACTAGCTCAGTTGGTAGAGCGCAACCTTGCCAAGGTTGAGGTCACGAGTTCGAACCTCGTGTGTCGCTC
>NZ_JBNFXP010000116.1:0-200 GCF_052877535.1 Vibrio sp. PNB23_22_6
GAGACTTGAACTCTCACACCTTACGGCGCCAGAACCTAAATCTGGTGCGTCTACCAATTCCGCCACGACCGCATCTTAATATTTATTGTTGAGAGAATTGGTAAAACCTCAACAACATCCCTATTTAGGGAGAATAATGGCAGGTCTACCTGGATTCGAACCAGGGAATGGCGGCATCAAAAGCCGCTGCCTTACCGCTT